>JBILFA010000001.1:0-128134 GCA_044351795.1 Bdellovibrionota bacterium
TCCGCTCGACTGTCACGTCATATCGCATCACTTAGTCTCTTTTCCAATTAAATTTCATCACGGATGGGGATGCGATTCTCCGCAACATAGGGAATTTGCGGTTTGATCTTCCTAGCTTCGTCTACAGCATCGAGATGCACAGCGACAATCCTTAGGCACTACAAGCCGCAGGAGTTCGCAAAGAGTACGTGGGCCGCCTGCATTAAGCGCGTGTACGAAATAAACCCACTCGAGTGCCCCAACTGTAAAGCACAGATGAGAATTATCGCCTTCATTCAAGACGAGCACTCAATGAAAGACATCATGAAATCGCAGGGTATCCCAGACTTTTTTATCCGACGTAGCCTTGGCGTAGTCGGACAAGCTCCGCCTCCAATCCCAAAATTCATCGACACCACATTTGTCCGCCGTAGCGCGAAGGAGGAGAGGCTCTCGATGAACTCCCCTGCTACGACTCTTTTGAGCCACTTGTGGTGAGCAACATCGAACCAGCGCCTGATGACTTCTAAAGCCCGCTTCCTTCGTGACGGAACAGCAGGTGTGTATCTTCCGGCAGCCTTTTTGAGCACATTTGAGCGCAGTGTAGCCCCGCCGGGCGCCTCTAGGGGCCACTGTTAGCCGGAAATCACCGGCCGCTCACTACAAAGCCGTCTAAGGTGCCAACTCTCGCTCTTCCGTCCCTTCTAAAACTCTCCTACCCTCGAGAGCTACCACTGCTAACACCGCCTCTAGGCCCCTACCTTAATGATATAACTCAATATTTAATTGATTTTCTTATCCATCTTACAGGCCGAAAACACCAAACCGTCCGGTATAGAAGTGCCCTGTGCGAGCGACGAGCCTCCGAGTCGGTAACTCTATGAGATTCTTTGATAATCAGGCAGTTGTCTAACCGGCTTATAATATGTACCATATTGGTATTATTTATGATCCGCTACTATCTCCCCTTTGCCCACCTTCAGAAATTTCGCCAGCTCTCGGAGCGCGGGCTGGCCCAGGCCGCTATGTTGTCGCGCGGCGCCGTCCGACAGCTGCTGTATGCCACAAGGAGGGGCAACCTGACGATGAGCTCGATTGAGCACCTTGCACAGGTATTCGATCGCGACGTTGAGGTCGTAGTCGGAGGCTCTGATATCTTCTCAGAGTATTCCACCGTTGCCACGGCGCTTACAATTGAGCGCAATAGTTTCGACTCATGGAAGATCCATCTTTTCAATTTCGTAGACGAGTTTAGGCGAACGATGGATGGCCGCCTCGTGATCCTACCACCACCATCTTCCTGCGATAGGCGCATAACGGCGCTGCTCGCCTCGACAGTTCGCGCTTTGTGCGAGGAGCTTGATATCTCCACCCCGCGGTGGGCCACGCTACGATACTTCATTCCGACGCCGTGGTTTGTCTCAGGTATGAATTCCCTCAAAGCAAGTGCACTTCTCGAATCGCCGCTCCATTTTCGAGCTAACAATATTTTTGTTCAGTCCAATTTTTTGTCGCGGGTGTAACATGCTTACAAAGGAACGCATCGAGAACCTACTTCAAAAGCTGAATACACTTCTGGCTGAGCGCGGCGAAATCGGCGAAATAGGACTCGTCGGCGGTGCAGTCATGTGCCTCGTATACAACGCTCGTGCAGCTACGAAAGACATCGATGCTATTTTCGAGCCCGCTTCGATCATTCGCGAGCTTGCCGCTCGAATCGCTGCGACCGAGTCGATTTCGCCGGATTGGCTCAATGATGCAGCAAAGGGTTTTATCTTACCCGGATTTGAGCGTCAGGAAGTTCTGAATTTGTCGAATCTAAGGGTGTGGGCGCCAGAGCCTCGCTACATGCTTGCGATGAAGTGCATCAGCGCTCGGTGGGACACCTCGGATCGGGACGATGTGATCTTCCTAATAAAGTTCCTCGAGCTTACAAAGCCTGAAGACGTTTTCGGGATTATCGAATCGTACTACCCACACGACAAGATACCGCCGAAGACTCAGTTTCTGATCGAAGAGCTCCTACCTCGACTACCGTAAACAGTGGGCTTTGCTGACTCGCGAAGGAACCTGTAGCGAGAGGGAACGTCGCTGTGCGGCCGCACCTCCCTACCCATCAATCGGGGCGAAGAGGAGATCAACGAGCTCCTCACTCAGCTCTGGTGGTCGCTCATTTTCGGCGAGAAGATTCTCTACTAAAGCCCTCTTACGAACCTGAAGCTCCTGAATCTTTTCCTCGATGGTGCCCTGAGCGATCAGACGATAGGCAAAAACCGGATTACTCTGACCGATTCGATGCGCGCGACAGATAGCTTGGGCCTCAGCAGCGGGATTCCACCACGGGTCATACAGTATCACTGTGTCTGCTCGGGTCAAATTAATGCCAACCCCGCCCGCCTTGAGGCTCATCAAGAAGAGACGAACCTCACCAGCTTGAAAAGCCTGCACAGACGTCTCACGATCCTTTGTCTCTCCTGTCAGGAGACAGAACGGTATCGACCGCTCCGTTACTTCGCGCTCAATTAATGAAAGCATCGAGGTGAACTGCGAAAAAATCACTACCGACCGCCCCTCTTCAAGCAAGGTTGGCAGGAACTCCATCAACAACTCGAGCTTCGCTGATTTTAAGACCCCCTTGACTGACTTGGTCCTTACGAGGCGCGGATCACAACACACCTGGCGCAACTTCAAGAGAGCATCGAGAAATTCGATGTGCGAGCGCTTGGCACCCTTACTCGCGAGCGCCTCACGAACCTTTTTTGTCGTCAATTGCCGAATAGCCTCATAGAGATCCCGCTGCGCACCCTCGAGTTGACATTTTTTGGTTATCTCAGAAAGCGGCGGAAGCTCTTTGACGACCTCAAGCTTCGTACGACGCATGATAAACGGCTTTATCCTCTTGGCGAGGTGCTCACGAACCTCTGCGTTCCCCTCCTTCTCTATCGGCTTCCGGTATATTTCAGCAAAAGACTTCCGGGAATACAAAAATCCCGGCAGCGTCAGGTTACAATGCGCCCAAAGATCTTGAAGATTGTTCTCGAGCGGAGTACCGCTCACCGGGATCTTCATCCGGGCCTTAATCGCCTGCGCCGCCTGGTAGGAGACGGTGACTGGATTCTTTATAGCTTGAGCTTCGTCAAATATAGCTACGTTAAACGATACCTCTCGAAAAAGCGCACAATCTCTGTGGAGGATGGCATACGAAGTAATAATCACGTTGGCAGCTTTGAGCTCCTCCAGAGACTTCGTCCGCTCAACCCCTGTCGCTTGGTATACCGACAGCGTTGGCGCAAAGCGCGCCAATTCAGCACGCCAGTTGGGGACTACACTTTTCGGACACACCACGAGTATCGGCTCATCTCTACCGAGGGATCGCTCATGCAACATCCACGCAATCAACTGGACCGTCTTCCCAAGCCCCATGTCGTCAGCAAGGATCCCGCCAAGCTCAGCCTCAGCAAGGGTGGACAGCCAGGCCAGTCCCTGTTGCTGATAGTCACGCAGTGTACCAGTGAATTCCTCGGGCTCAGAGAGCGCAGTAGGTTGCTCGAGATGCGCGATGCGCTCGCGCAGCGATCTGATCTGCTGACTCGATTCCCATCTGCCAAAACTATCCGCGAGAGCGTTTTCCAAAGCATACCCTGCCAAGCGATTAAAGCGCAGGATCTTGCGCTCCTCAGGATCTGCCAGCTCTTGTACGACCTTGAGAAGTCGCGCGAGCCGTTCATGCTCGATATCGATACTGCGGTCATCGGCCATGATCACTACTCGCTCAGCAGAGCTTCTCATGAATCGCTCGAGTCGACTTGGGTGGCCACCAAGGAGCGACACAAGTACAGCTCCCAAATCGAAGGTCTGTCCCTGTGCTTGTATATCGAGCCGGGCTTCAAACCAATCAGAGTCCTGCCCCTCGACGATCCCCCCGCGCAGCTCCGAAGGTTGCACCACGATAGGTGTGAGCTCCGGAGGTATATCGACATCCCAGCCATTCGCCTCTGCAAGAACCACAAGCTCCTTGACACAACGCAGCAACTCTACGTAGTAGTCGAAATCGTATGAGTGAACACCGAGCAGCCCACGCGGGCTCGAGTGCCGGGCATACGGCAGAGTATGAAACGGTTTGAGACCAAGCTGCTGGAGCGTCTGCCCCGCGCTACGCTCGAAAGCTAAGTTCCTGAGCAGCTGTCCTCCCGGAGATTTCGGATCTGAAATGCTCATGATCGTATCAAGGCCCGTCACCTCGGTCTCACCGTACTGAAAAGAGAGCCGAAAAGCGTACACCTTGGAAGCATCCTTGCCGAGTCGTATGATCTCGGGACGCTCAGAGGCTCTAAAACCCACTGCTGATCCCCAGTGGTTTGCGTAATCAGTGGCTGAAACCGCTGCCACCCTGACACGCGGGATAGCCAGGCTCGGGACCACTACTCCACCGGTCATCGATAGCGCGAGACCTTCAGTTGGTAATCCGAGGCTACGGAGCGTTTCTAGCAACGAAATCGACTGCTCGAACTTTACCCTTGGTAAACCAAGCCATACCGGCATCGGGATCGCTGCCCCATCTACCACCACGCTACCAACCACTCCAGACTTCACATTCACGTACAGTGGCGTCGGTTGCGCATTGAGAAGCTCGGTACCGTCCGGTACCCCGAGGATAGCCGCTTCCCGATACCCTTTGGCAGTCGTGCGCCACCCCTGTTGAACTACGAGCGGAGCGCCTAACTCCAGGGGCACTCGACTGTTCGGAAGAAAACATCGCCCTAGAGCAACTGCCTTCAGCAACAGATCTCCCCTGGTAGTGGATGTCGTCCTCCCAAGCGAGCCAGCAGCTCCCCAACGCGAGGTCTGCCGCACTGACAGAGCTTGAAGACCGATCAAGAGCGGCCCATCCTCGGGAGAGAACGCAACGCCCCCAGTGCAAGAGACCGATTCGAAATCCTCGGAACAGTACGCCATATACCGCCCCCCTTCCTCCGATGGCGTTACCGCAACGGCGCTGATGTACCAATCTTTGAGCTGAGATTTCGCAGCTCCTTGCTCACACCGCAGCTGGTAACCAACCTGATACCTCGGCGCCATCGTACGCAGAGGTAGGGGCGGTTGCGCCTCACTCACCCTTGCCAGTCGACGTCGCATCTCGACAGAGAGCGGCACAGCCCCTGGCGTCGTAGCATGTACCCCGATCGGAGTACCCTGGGCTGGCACCCCCGACAACGCATCGTGCCCTGATGCTACCCGTGCTATGAAGTCGTTTACCGTTACTACCCAGCCACTATCGAAAAAAGTCTCGAGGATCGCTGACGCATGCTCACAACGATCATCGTCTCCACACGAACATTGCAGATCGAGCTCGACATCATCAGTATCTCCACCTGCAACGCTCATGAGACACGACACTACCCAATTCCCTCGCCGCTTGACGGTTCCTGAGATCCGCAGGGCGCTTGGAGAGCAATGTAAGATAGAGATCTTCGAAACTTGCCCGGAAAAGGCAGCCTCAAAACCTCGCCCGGCGACCCTTCTATCAAACAAATAGAACAGATCGCACTGAAAGATGTCGAGGCAATCAAAGAGACGCTGATAGCGCGGGTCGCGCGCTTTTGCTGCTTCAAAGGGTGGTTCAACTAACAAACTCATACGGCAGCAGGCGATGATACATTACTTGAGGCCTACAATTCCAGCGCAAAGCAGCCTGTCAAGAAGGCACCAAAAACCTAACCGTAGCCGTACCTTATACCAGCATGCGATCTGCCCCTGTGCGCATGTGATCTACCAAGCCAACCAACGCTCGCTCCGCGCCTTCAGGGTGCGCATCTTCAATTATTCGTATCCCGGCTGCTTTGAGTATCGCACCTACCACAGAATAATCGACCGAGCCATCTATGCGGATATGCTTAGGCTTTGATCCAGTCTTCCTTGCAGCATCGACTAACGCTTGAACGAATAGATCGCCCAACGAACTACCTTGCCCCCCTTGTTTAAAGGAGATCACCGCCCCAGTTCGCTTATCGACAACTACCAGCACCACCGGCGAAATCGCCGGCGCATCCTTCGTCCCTGCCACCCAGCCCGGCACGTATGTCCAGCTCACCTGCCACTCGGCATCGATACGGGAAGCCTTGAGTATCGATTTGCGTACCTCACTGTGATTGAATCGCGCCCCTTTGAGAACGGGATGCGCGGCATACTCCTTTACTTCAACCTTCGACACCCACTGCTGAATATCAGGAAAAGGTAGAGAAGCCACAACGAGAGAGTCCTCCTCTACGCCAGCCCAAATATCGTGACCATCTTGAAGATCTCGATGTATCAAGAGGCTTGAATACAGCGCATAGATCAGCTCTACGAGCCGACCCTCTACGGGCAAAGCATACATGAACCCGGGCCTGTAGCGCCGGATCTCCGGCACTAGCCTAGTCGGCCCGATCGGCTCGACCCTGCATGCAGAGAGCACGCAACGCATCTCCTCACCTAACTCCTCAATCGGCACATACTCGAAGCTTATCGATGAGAAACTCTGAGCCGATCTGGTTTGATACAAAGACGAACCAGGATGCTCACAGTTCAACCGACTACAATCCTCATCAGAATCGAACAGGTGTACTCCAAATGACTGACCGAGCATTCCCATCGTGCTCACGACTTTGCACTGCGAATTCACGAAGCGCTCCCCCAGGGCATCAAGAGATAACCCAAAGAGATCTCGCTTACCGAGCGTTTCCCAAACCCGCCGCTCCCACCATCTCTGAGCCAGCGCGAAGAAGTACATCCATAGCTCCGGATTTTCCACGACTTCCAAGCGATATCGAAGATCCGACGATGAGAAGTGACAGTTCGCCACCTTCGCGCGAAATTCCTCTAGGCTCGGCCCCTTCTGTGGCGTGACGTTCGTCACGGACGAAGATGATATCGCCGACACCCGCCCTCCTGGCCGACGTGCGCCCCCATATTCATAAAACGCCTGAACCGCCGAGATATGTTTCAACCAGGTAGGCAGCGCCACCTCAAGGTACATCAACGCCTCATACTTCGAGCCTTGATATATCCTCTTCGGGCGTGCTGGCATCTTTGTCGGGAGCCGCTTCTCCGCACTCAGGAACCCAGCGAGATATGCGTTTCTCTCCTTCACTCTCTGCACGATCTCCTGCTGCTCAACACTGGATCCTGTTGTGATTAAATCGATAAGAGCTCGATTCGCAAAATCACCCAAAGGAAAAGGAAGCTTTGCATCTGGGGCTGACAACCAACTCTGAGCCTCCTCGGTTTGATTGAGTGCCAGGAGGGCAAGCGTTGCCTTCCATCCAATGGCCATCACCCTCTCAGGCGCCACCACTCGCACCTTTTGAAAAAATTCGAGTGCTACTCCCTCGCTATGGTCCTCCAAAAAGATCTCGGCACAGCGCTCTGCTGCACGTACAAATATCGCTCGTTGCGACACTCCGAATCGATCCTCTGGATCAACAATCCTTGGCTCTATCGCCCTTAACTTGGCAGCCAACTGCTCCACTCGCTTAAAATCGTACGGCGCATGGGTCGCGATATGGAACCATCCGTGTAGGTCCTCGGGGGACTGCTCTATCATCATCTCTGCAAGCACCTTGCGATGAGCATGTATCGGCTCCCTATCAGCTGCTCGCGAAAGCGCTACTATCCTAATTGAATCTATCGTCTTACTCATCTAAGCCGAATACTCCCCTTACTCACCTGCGAACACGCTATCATAGCAGGCAGGATCTCCCCAAGAAAAGCGAGGCTCCGTCCTCTGCCGGATGGGCATTCAGCCGGCAGTTTTTTCCCTGTACTGGGGAAACTATTTCCGAGTCAGCACACAACTTGCGCCCCTCTTCTCCGATAAATACGTTCATGGCGAAGGCGATGAAAAATCACCCTCATGGGAGCGTATTGTTCTGCTCGTTTAGTCTTGAAGAAGGGCTTTTGCTCCTTGCCAATCCTCTGTGCAAGGCGATTGTGAAGAGCTGCCTGGCTCGAGCACAAGCGCTTCATCCCGTCAGAATCTGTCACTACATCGTCGAGGCTACCCACGTCCACATCCTTCTTGTGGTGAGTAACCCTGACGATGTGCACGCATTCATCCGCTGCTTCAAGACCGAATCAGCTCACATGATTAATCGCCTCTTACGTCGAGGAAAACGAACCCTCTGGTGTGAAGGATACGAGAGCCCCGTTGTGCTCACCCCTGTACGAGCACTGGTAGCTATCGCCTACCTGTATGCAAATCCGGCAAAGGATAATCTTGAAGTCTCTATTGATAAGTATCCCGGATCCTCATCCTGGAAGATGTTCCAATCCGGTGAGACAACCAGCTACTGCAAGCGCTTACGTAGGCCTCAGTTTTCATTCATACCCCGGGATGCTCACAATCTCCGTGGGTATACGAAGCTGGCTAATGTCGTAGGCTACTAGGCTGCTCTCTGTCGGTCTTTTGCGATCTCCGATTCGCGGGGGATACGTGTAGCTATAATTCGCTCTCGGGCGATCCTCCATCTTAGTTGTCCAGCATCTCGAACACCTCACCTGTGGACTTTGATACCTTAGATTCGCTCATCGGCGGCAGTAGCCCGGGCACAGAGATAAAAAACCCGCACAAGTCAGGACCTCCAGGGGCTTCATTTCGGAAGACACTGCGACAGAGCGGCACACACTACATTCCCCGGCCCTGTGCTGGGGCGCGGAGCTTCAGGTCCGACCGCCAGCTCCACGACCCAGCCCGGCATTAAGCGGACTAGAAAGTCCGCGCTCCAGCCAACAGAGCGTCGCTTGGAAGCCCTATCTCGCAAAGCGAGGCAAACTTCCCCTGGAGCGCGGAGCTTCCGCTCCGCACACCACCAGCGCCACGACCCGGCTGGCAGTAAGCGGACTAGAAAGTCCGCGCTCCAACCAAAAGAGCGTGGCGACGAAGCCTTATCTCGCAAAGCGAGGCAACCCTCTCCTTGGAGCACGGAACTTCCGCTCCGCCCGCTGGCAGACACTAGCGAGCTCAATCTAATTCCTTCATTCCTAGCCGAGCCCGCAGCTCCTCAACATCGAAGGTACCAACGCTAGCACTGCTCGCGGTGACCTGAGTGCTCCTCGCGGCGAAGCCGTCGAGCAAGGACTCTAGCATGAGCCGCCCCTCCCGCGTCTTCGCAGCCTCTTGCGGCGTCAAACCTCCGAGCGCAGGGATCGATTGCGTAAGCCACTTCTCCTGCAGATCTCGCATATGTTTGTCCAACGCCTCACGAACCTCCGGGGGCATCTCTCCCCCAGCCATCTGACCAGGATGCTGCATACTCATAAACGACCCTAACGGCGCTGATTCCTCACTCACGAACGAAAGAAGATCCCCTAGCCGCTGCTCAACGAGCCGCTTCATCTCCGTCGCGCGATTAACCGAATTCACTTCGACCGTGACCGAGTGTGACTCGACAATAAAACGAGCCGCCAACACCACATCCATCATACCCTCATGCAACGGCGGCCTCACGTAAGGCACCACCACCTTGACCGGGTGTCCACTGGCGTCTCTCTCCTCTACCTCCTCATCCGGGCCATCTGCAACCCGGTCGAGCACCGCTTTAATCCGCTCGACTACCTGCGCTACTGAGGCAGCCTGGAACGCATACCGAATAATGGCAGGCTCCATCGGATCGCCGTCTGTATTGCGTATCTCCGGACCAGAGGACTCTTGTAGATCTATCGTACTCCGCAGGTAGGTGCTCACGACAATTTGAGCCATCATAGCTAGTGAAATCCTGTCGAGAGCCTCGCCGAATTCCGCTTGCGCTGACTCTCGCACCTTGGCACCCAATTCTCGCATCATGGTAAAAGCAGGCGCGGGCAAAGGAATAGAACCCACACCGTGCACGAGCGAGACGCCGTCAAAGTGAAGCACCTTCGCACAGATAATCCATCCCTTCTCGGCAGAACGAGATAGCATACGATCATTAACGAACACCTCCTGATCGAGGATGATATCCTGCAGCCGTACACCATCGCCCGGCACAACCTCCGCAATTCGATACCAAGAGAAGGGGCTCTCTAGGAGCTCTCGGAACACCTCCCTACGGTCCCCCTTACTCCACACATTCCTATCGTCATGCATCGCGTAGAGAAGTGCGGCAGGCACCGCCTCGAGAGTATCGTCTTCGTCTTCGAGATCGGATTCATCAAGCACATCATCCGGCAAGTCGATCGGATAGTGAAAAAGGGTGTAAGCATCCAACAGAACCAGAAACGGCTCCAGCTCAACCGTCCGTTCAACCTCTGTCAGTATGTGGTCCACAGCCTCGTCACGGATCTGGTCTAGAACCTCCTTCTGATCCAAAAAATCGAGGATCGAGACAGCGCATTCATCCACGAGCTTCCCCCAATATCTCCGCCGCAGATCTGTAGAGGCGTTCTTCGGAAGTTTTGTAAGCCTCTGGCAGCAATCACGATACGATTTACCGCTGTAACAGCGGCAGAGAGCAGTGGGACGAATTGCGTACGACATGGCTATTCCTAACGAAAGAGCTTTGATAACGGCCTAGGCAAATGGCCAATAAGATCATCATGGATTGGCGATTAAAGTCAAAGCTTGCGACGATAACGTCCCTCCACTCCCCGTCGCTTCCCATTATGGCTCATCGGGTTTTCGAGTGGGTAACTGTGGTGCTATCCGCCCGTGAACGTTCACGGGGAAATATGCGATTTATATTTCAAAACAAGGGTTATGTGCTCTCAGCGCTCGCCACCACACACTCGATTCCACGAAGACCGCCTTAAAAAGGCGGTTGCCCTACCTCGATAGGCAGTCATCGCGTGCGCGATGAGGGCTAGAACGAGTACTCCGATATCTGCTTCACGAATTTCTTGCTGTCTCTAATCAGGTTAGGCACCAGTGAAAAAAGAAATTTGTGATCTACATTATCGTAGAGATGTACAAGGACGTTGCGTAGCTTTGCCACTCGCGAGAACTCGTCGGCGAAGGGCTTCTGAAGCACACCGAGGGTACCAAGAGCCGATATCGCTTCACTGTATGACTCGATCGGAGCGTCTATTTTCTCCGCTACGATATGCTGCGCTATATCTATCACCGCTGCGATACAATTTTGCATCGCATGAGCGAGCGCGTGCTCGAGAATTGCATCTTGCTGTTTAGCTTCGTAGCGCCGCTGTATCTCAACAAGAACCTTGAGCTCATTGAGGATCGTGGTTTTCTTCCTCTCAATAACGTCTAGCTTTATGGGGTTCATTCTTAATCCTCATCAAACGCATCGATCTCGGCCTTATTCCGCTCTCGAATGCGGTCAAGTTGCGGTTTAAAATCCATGTACTGATTCCACGCAAATATCTTGAACTCCTCAAAGAGGGATTCCCTTCGTTCATACATCAGCTTGGCGTCCTGCCCGATAGCCCCCAACAGGAGAGGGCTTGCCTTCCGAATATCGCACAGATCGACATCTGGAAAAAAAGCATCAAGGGCTGCTGCTATCCGAAGCTCGTCGTCTCGACTAAGATTTCGAGTGCTTCTCACAGCGATATCAGTATCGCTAGCGCGAATGCTTTGCCCACGCGCTCGCGAGCCGAACATAACAATGAGGTCTAACGAAAACTCATCAGCTATCTTTTCTACTGACATACTCGACTATCGCCTTCTCCTGCCGGCCAAGAGTCCGCAGAGCCAACCTCTACAGATTGTTGCCTCGCTTCCCCACGAGCCTATCGTGTTCCGCTTCTGCTGGGAACGAAGATTTGGGTGCCGACTCTGAGGAGCAGAAGGTAGATTCGAGACCAGCTCCGATAACAACCTCATACCCAGCCCGAAAAGTAGACGAGAATCCTTTAGCGAAGAGCCATTTTATCTAAGAAGCTCGCACACAAGCTCTGAAGGGCTACGCCTCAAACATCTGACGGATCCCCTCGCGCCAGTGCATACACCTGACAGATCCGTATTGCTTCGGTTCGGTGTCTCTCGATAGCACCACTATCTCGCTATCGGGGATATCTTTACCTAATCGTGCCGCTACCTCGGTATGTTCAGAGCGGATGAACTTTGTTGATGTAATTTCGACCGCGAGGGTTTTCATTCCAGGTCGGTCAATGACAAGATCCAGCTCCTGATCATCTGCCGTTCTTATGAAAGAGAATGCCCAGTCTCTCTCCGCATAGATGGATCTCCGCGTGATCTCATGGATTACGAAGTGCTCAAAGAGTGCCCCGTAGTTATACGTCTCATCCGAGAGTGGCCGATCGATCTGGCGATTCAGAGTGCGAACTACTCCTGTATCAAAGAGATAAAACTTGGGAGATTGACCCTGCGCCTTTCGAATTGAGCGATGATACGGCGGAAGGATCATGCCAAGCAGGGTATCCTCGAGGATCTGGAAAAAGGTTTTGACGGTCTGATCGGAAACTCCAACATCTCTTGAAATCTTAGAGTAATTAACGATCATACCGCTTGATTGCGCCGCCACCTGCAAGAATCGAGAGAACGGCTCAATCTTCCGCACGACTTGCTCTTCCGATATCTCTTCCTTCAGATATGTCGTTACGTAGCTGCGAAGATACAGAGCTCGCTCCCGTTGATCCGTTATATTCCAAATAGTCGGCAGTCCGCCGAATGCCAGGTGAGTGTCGAGATCGAAGTGATCGGCGAGCTCGACGCTCGTGAGAGGAAAGAGCTGAAACGAATACGCCCGACCGGCTAGTAAGTTTCCGCCCCCACGCCGCAACTTGCGAGCACTAGAGCCGCTTATGGCAAATCGTGCCCGTTTGTCGTCTATGAGGCGCTGCGCGATATCGAGCAGGCGAGGAGCCTTCTGAACCTCATCGATAAATACCCAGCGACCACTCTCAACAGCTGCCTCGATTCGGGCCTCCAGCTCCGGGAGTGCAAACAATGCACTCTCAATCTGAGTCGACTCCAGTAGGTTGATAATCAAGGGATCGAGCGACGCCAACAGCGCCTTAACCAACGTACTCTTGCCAGTTCCACGCGCACCAAACAGCAAAAAGCTATTAGTAATCAAAGGGTTGCAGAGACGGGTTAGCATACTTCGAATTATAATCGAGAATCCGAAGTATATCAAGGGAATGAGTGCCGGTAGTAATGGGTTGGTTTAGCCTGGGTATGTCCCATCCTAACAATAGTAAATGAAGCTTCCATGTGCTCCTCGCTGAGCTAACGCCCCGCGCGCTCACTGAGAAAAATAGTTAGGGCCTGGCGCTTTTCTCACATTGTCAGCCGCTGTGCAGCCGCTGTGCGACAGATAAAGCTCAACTCACCGTAACGATCGGAGCTCCATACGGAAGTAGCTTCCATAGGGAGGACGCCGAGTTTCCAACACGTGACGACATTTTCTTCCATTAACGCCCATGACGAAGATCGAAAACAGCTCCATGCCCGACGCAAATTCCCTAATCAATCGATACTTTCCCCCCGTATTGGTACATTACACTTCTCTTAGAAACAGATCGTGACCTGGTGAGTTGGCCGTGAGCACCGACCTACGACGCGTAGTGGCCGGTACCCGGCGACCCCGTTCGATTCAGAAGTGTTATGCAGTAAGGTGAGGGGCTCTAAGGTGAGGGCCAAGAATATCACGAACAACCATAGCCGATGCATTCAGATTCAGGCTGTGATAGCATGGTTGGGTGCGACAAAGAGTTACAAAAGCCCGACTACGCGAGTTTATGCGCGAGTTTGCGCGTCGAACGCGTGGGCGTGGGGCCGTCTTCTTCACGGGCGGCTCGACCGCTTTGCTCCTCGACATACGTGAGCAAACAGTCGATATCGACATCAAGATTGACCCGGAACCAGCGGGCACCTTTGAGGCAATCGCGGCTATTAAACGGGATCTCGATCTTAATATCGAGCTCGCTTCTCCCGATGATTTTATCCCCGCCCCTCCAGAGTGGCGGGCCTTTGCGGTTCCGATAGAAACGGTCGGAGAGGTCAGCTTTTTCCACTACGATTTCGTGATGCAGGCCCTAGCGAAACTTGAGCGAGGGTACAGTCAAGACCTCTCCGATGTTGCGTCACTGGTCAAGGGGGGACACATTACGCTGCAGCAGCTTCGTGAGCGATTTTTGCAGATCGAAGGGCTACTGATACGCTACCCGGCGATAGACACACAGGAGTTTCGGGCAAAGGTCAGAGCTTTTCTTGCTACTCTCCCGGGAGGAGAGAATGCCCTCTAATATAACCATTGACCCACTAATTCCGGGAAGTGATCTCCTCGAAATGGGACTGGCAGATATCCAGAGTGGGCACATCACCGAGTACGCGCTCCTACTCTACGTGGCGCAACCTAGACTCGCCAGGCTTGGTATCGCCGTTCCGCCGCTTGCGGGGGTCAAACCACACGATGAGGAGCCGTATGAACATCAGCTCTACGCCCTATTAGACAATCGTGGCGGATACTCGGCGTACAACTCACTACTTCGTCGTATGTCGAGTTTCGCTCGGTGTTTGGAGCGAGAGCGAGGAGCTCTCGCCCACATTCAAGCGTAGAACTCGAGGCTCGCGAAGCGGGGTTAGTCCCGCCTATATTTTATCAGAGACCGCGCGGTAACTCGGACGGCGCTTATGTCTTAAACTCGCGCAGAGCATTGTTTTTAAAGGCATGCC
Organism: Bdellovibrionota bacterium; assembly: GCA_044351795.1. Classification (GTDB taxonomy): domain Bacteria; phylum Bdellovibrionota_C; class UBA2361; order UBA2361; family OMII01; genus OMII01. Next base: position 14,591 of record JBILFA010000001.1, read on the forward strand.
GCATACTCTGAAGTTGCGAGCATGCGCCCATAATGCCTTCAAAAAACTCTCCGTCCATAATCACAATAAATGCGATTACTATTTATCGCGCCACGCAGCCGCGGGAATATCTCCGGAAAGCTCTGTGCTTCATCTCTCAACATCCATCACGCTAACGGAGGATCTTGTGGATAAAGACCCAAAAAAGGAGGCAATATTTGGGTCGTGCACCAAAGATCGCTTACCATACTAAAATCACAGTCTTTTTTCCCTTTGACCCCCGCGGAACCGGCAAATCAACGTTCCTTGATGGCTTCCTTAGAGACGAAGAAAGGGTCACGTTCGACCTCCTAGACCCAGAGCTTGCAGATGAGCTGATCAGTTATCCAAATAACCTACTCTCACGCTTAGCCCCGTATGAGGGTTTGCGAGAGTGGGTAGTAATTGATGAGGTGCAAAAGGCGCCGCAACTACTCGACATCGTCCATAAGTTGATTAAGGAGAAGCGATTCAAATTCGCACTGACCGGGTCGAGCGCTCGCAAATTAAAAAGGGGGGCAGCGAACCTCCTGGCCGGCAGAGCCCTTGTCTACAGCATGTTCCCCCTAACATGCGAAGAGTTGGGTAAAGACGCTCAGCTTATGGACATACTACAGTTCGGCTCCCTACCCGAGATCTTCAGTTTGGAGAGTCCGATAGCCAAAGCCAAGTTTCTCAAGTCATACGCGCTGACATACCTCAAAGAAGAGATCATCAGTGAGCAGATCGTTCGAAACCTCCCCCCGTTTCGACGCTTTCTTGACGTTGCTGCTCAAGGTGACACCGAAGTAATCAACTACAGTAATATCGCCAAGGATATTCATTCGGATCCAAAAACGGTCTCAGGCTACTACGACATCCTTGAGGATACGCTCTTAGGATTTCGACTACCTGCCTACAGTAAATCGATAAGAAGAAAGCAAAAGAAAGCGCCGAAATTTTACCTATTTGATACAGGGGTTGCGAGGGCGCTCGCCGAACGAGTTGATTATGAGCTCGTGCCCAAAACCTTTGAGTACGGCCAGCTGTTCGAGAGCTTCATCGTCAATGAGATCAAGAGGCGGCTGACCTACCTTGATAGGCAGTTTTCGCTTTCGTACATGCGAGTGAGCGATGACACAGAGATCGATCTCATCATCGAGCAATCCTCCAAGGCTCGCTGGATTATCGAGATTAAATCCACTACTAGCGTTGACGAGCGTCACGCACGTGCCTTAGCGACGCTACGCGAAGACTTCAAGGACGCCAAAGCGCTAGTGATCTCAAACGACCCTGCGCCGAAAAACTTCTCCGGCATTGATGCCCTTCACTGGACCCAGGCTATCGAACAGATCGTGCAAGCTTTTTGAACCTACTAAAGGTAAGAGCGATATATCTATCAATCCGACTTAGTAAACTATAGCGTTTTGCAGAGGTCGTCTGCGACACGGCAGCTTGCTGCGACTCCACGTTGCACAACCGCCCTACCCCTCGAGTCCTCAACCGACAGACGCACCAGCGCCTCCAGTACCGCCACCCGTATGGGCTACCTATGCTATCTCAGAAGCTCCCGCACAAGCTCTGCGGGATACAGATACTTTGTGTAGCTGAAGAGACTCTCTGCAATCCGCAGCTCGCCCGAGGATGCCGTCAACGATCCCGATTGAGCATCCTCAGACATGAGTTGCAGCGTCAAAGCGATCTCATTCATCGAGCCAAGCACCCTCGGATTCTGCGTCTTGCGAATCTCGAGGTTCTGCATCTCCCTCAGCTCTGCATCGGCCCGCTCCTGCGATACCCCTATTAACCGGAAGAGGTTGTAGACTCGCAGCGTAAACATCGAGAGCGGATGCTGCCCATCGACCAGCGGCAGGATGACCGTAAGCAGTGTCCGCTCGTTCGTACAGATCACGATCTCACCCCGAGACGTCGGGATCACGTTCGCATACCAATCACCCAACACCGTGGTGGGCTCCCTCGTATCGGGTATGGGGGTCGCTCTCATTTTAGAGAGTAATTTCTTGGTGCACCGAAGTGTGAACATAGCGCTCGGTTTACTTACCAGCTTAAACCACGGGAATTTCGGCATACCCTGCATTGCAGAGGCGATGGCGCGCTCCGAGTCCCTCTTACCTACCCGACCAGACGCTGAGGCTCAGCATCTGCCGAGCGCGGCGCCTGCTCGGCAAAGCGCCATTCCGAAAAAGACAACCCGTTTACTAGCACGAAAGAGCTCAAGAATCGACGCTCCTCGTCGGAACACTCATCAGTGACAACGATGCGATCAACCTTCCCAGCTGTCACCAAGCGATGAAGCTGCTCGAGTCCACCCAGCACCTCGACCCCGAAGATGCGCCGACCGTGAAAGCCCCTGTCTGCCGAGAGAATTCCTGTCAGCACCCGCACCACGCCACGCTCTCGGTAGTCAGAGTTCGTACACTTCAAGTACAGCAGGATCGTCATCGACGAGCCGTACACCACCACCCGCTCAACGGCCTAGCCCAGCAGTAAGCGGACTAGAAAGTCCGCGCTCCAACCAAAAGAGCTTGGCTTGAAAACCTAATCTCGCAAAGCGAGGCAAGCTTTCCCTGGAGCGCGGAGCTTCCGCTCCGCCCACCACCAGCGCCACGACCCGGCCAGCAGCAAGCGGACTAGAAAGTCCGCGCTCCAACCAAAAGAGCTTGGCTTGGAAGCCTTATCTCGCAAAGCGAGGCATGCTCTCTCCTTGGAGCGCGGAGCTTCCGCTCCGCCCACCACCAGCGCCACGACCCGGCCAGCAGTAAGCGGACTAGAAAGTCCGCGCTCTAACCAAAAAGCGTGGCTTGAAAGCGTAATCTCGCAAAGCGAGGCAAACTCTCCTGGAGCGCGGAGCTTCCGCTCCGCCCACCATCAGCGCCACGACCCCGCGGGCAGTAAACAGACTAGAAAGTATCGGCTCCAACCAGCCAAATCCTATCGGGCCAATCTTTGGTACGCCAACCAAATATCACCTCTGCTTTTTTGGTCTTGTCAGCTATGATCTCCAAGCAGATGGAATGCAAGCAGCCTGAGATTGGTTTTGTCTTTGAGAAAGGGGGGTCTCGCTGCGTCAAGCAGCTACGACCACCTCCTCCTTTTCGGTGCGCATACCGACGAACGCTTCCATCTCGCGCTTTATGGTATCTCTTGGTTTTGCGGCTATCCCTATCTCTTGGGTCGCAACCCAACTGATCACATTACTACCCTTACCAAGTGGGCTCAAAACCTGTCGGACTTTGGCGAGGTCTGTCGGATATGTCTTTTCTCCAGGTCCTGTAAGCTCCTCGAAAAGCTTCTCTCCAGGCCTAATCCCGCTGTATACGATCTGGATATCTCGGCGCCCGTACAGCGCCAACATCTTCCTAGCAACATCAACGATTTTTACCGGATCTCCCATATCAAGGAGGAACACCTCTCCATTGTTTCCGATACTTCCAGCAGCAAGGACTAGACGTACTGCCTCGCGGATAGACATGAAGAACCTTCGCATTTCAGGATGTGTAACGGTGACCGGCCCACCGCTTAGAATCTGCTCCTTGAAGAGCGGGACGACACTCCCATTACTGTTAATTACATTACCAAACCTTACGATAGCACCTTTGAATGACCGCCCCTTCTTCTGAGCTTCAGCCACATATGCTTGCACCAGGAGCTCGCCGATACGCTTGGAGCAACCCATAACATTACAAGAGTTCACAGCTTTATCAGAAGAGATCATCACAAAGTGCCCTACTCTCGCGTCTAAACAAGCGCGTAAGAGGTTTCTTGTTCCAACGACGTTATTGACGAACGCCTCGTATGGATTCTCCTCCATCAACGGCACATGCTTGTATGCGGCGGCATGGAAAACAACCTGCGGAGAGGCCTCAGCGAATATCTGCAAAATTCGATCTTCGTCTACAATACTTGCTATCCGAAAGCGCTTGAGCACATCCGGACACACCCCCTCTACCTCTCGCTGAATCTTGAACATGTGAAATTCATTGGAGTCTATCAAGGTCAAGCTCTTGGGAGCAAAAGTGATAAGCTGCCTCACCAACTCAGAGCCGATAGATCCCCCAGCTCCGGTAACCGCCACATCTTTCCCGCGAATGAACTCTCGAATTTCGGAGTCGTGAGCCACTGCTACATCACGCTCCAGCACCGATTCGATAGATGCGGTTTCACCATGGTCGATGGCGATATCCGTCAGCGCGATCTCTTCAAAGCTCTGAATCTTCTTGAAGACAACACCGACCTCTTTGCATACTTCCTCGACCTCGCCAGCCCGCATCTTCGACAGAGAAGGTATCGCCAGAATCACCGCGCTAATCCTCGGATTCGCCACGAGGACCGCCCTGAGGTCGCTCAGTCGACCGAGAACGTCTACTCCGAAGATCCCTCTTCGAAACAGCGCTGGATTGTCGTCCAGTACTCCGACCGGGCGATACGGCAGCTGAGGGCGCGCTTTGAGCGTCTTCACCAAGAGGTGCCCAGACTCACCAGCTCCGAGCACTAAAGTGTCGCGCGTACCCGCACTCACAGTACTTTGAGGTCGTAGCTGTGACGATTCATGCAGTGCTCGGACCATAAGCGCGGCGCCGATACACCCGAGAATAGAGAAAATCCCATGCAGTATCACAACCGAGCGGGGGAAATGAGGGATACCAACAAGCGGAAGTAAGGCTGCAACGCACACAACAGCAGCAAGGTGCGCCCTCACGATCCTCAGGACGTCGCTAATACAGATATGCCGCCAAGACGCCCTATGTAAGCGAAAATAAAAGAAAGCTACATAGCGGCCCAGGATCGACAGGAACGCCGCTAACCAGCTTTTGTGATGCTTGGCGATCTCATCAAATCTGAAATCGAAACGGATGCCGTAGGCGAGAGCGAGAGACGCGGTCCAAATGAGACCGTAGGTGACAACGAGCACAATAAGACGCTCTGACCGACGCAGGTTCAAAGCTATTAATCGATAAACAATTCCTTGATAGAATCGTCGAGTAATCATTGCGTGAAAGTACCGCCAACGGGGCTCTTCGGCAATACGAATCGGCCATTTCGTATCCTTTTCCTCACGTCAACTCAGAGCAGAAAGCCGCTTTCGCCACGGATCGGCAGATCTCCTACGCAATGAGCTAAACTGCCTGCTTTTGCACCGGCTGGTCTCCGACAATACGATCGGAACCCGGGGGACAATGAGGAGCCAAGGGCATGCGGCGCAGCGCAATTTCAACCAATTCCGGAGGGGCTTTTGCTCTAGCAAGGCGTCCTGATACCAATTCGAGTGCTTTTTGTCGTGAGACGATTGACACGCACGTATCAAATATAATCCCCAGATCCATCATCAAGGAGCGATTGTTGACGTAAAACAAACCGAGACGACTCTTCCACGGACGGATCAGCTGGTGATAAGCAAGGTCGGGATCGAAGTAGCCTTCCAGTATTACACCTTCGTCCGAAAATACGATGGAGGAGAAGTCTGTTATACCGGGCTTTACTGAAAGCAATGCGCGCTCGTCGTTAGTATAGTTGTCAATTTCACGCAGTAGGTTTGGCCTTGGACCTACCAGGCTCATTTGGCCAAGAGCAACGTTTACCAATTGCATCAGCTCATCGAGCTTGTAACGACGAATAAGCTGTCCGGGCGGAGTGATACGAGTATCGGTATTCGCTGTGGATGCAACTCCGGTCTTGTCTGCATCGATGACCATTGAGCGGAGCTTCATCATCTTGAAGGGGTGTCCCTTTAGGCCCGCTCGGAGAGGCCGGTAGAGCACCGGCCCCCAATCGTGGAATTTTATGCGGATCATGAAACATATTATTATGGGGCTTAAAATGAGTAAGCCAACGCATGACGCGCATAGGTCGAAGCTCCTTTTGGTCAGATTCGAGCGATTGACGATGGCGAGCAGTTTCATCATCTAACTCCTATTCGGATTCAAGCACACTGACTATTCGTGAAACGATCGAATTCGCATCTATCGCGTAGGCCTCACGAAGAAACATTTGATCGCCCACTATGCTTGAGAACCCACCCTGTAAACCAAAACGTTTGAAGGTAACGTGAGACCTGGGCATCTCCGCAACATATTCGGCAACGATACCGCCCAACCCCCCTTTGATAGAGTGCTCCTCAAGAGTGAAAAGATATTCATGGGTCGAAAGGATGCTATGCAATAGCTCCCCCATATCAGCAGTCAACTCGTAAACCGACACTACGGTTGCTGGATAACCAGCCGTGGCCAGCAAGCTCGACACCTCAAGTGCCACAGACACCATACTTCCAGTTGCAAGCAGGGCGATCTTGGACCCTAGAGATAGAACCCTGGACCCCTTTGAAGAGACCCTTTCGGCATGGTTCAAGGAGAGGGACACACTCTGTCTGTCCAACCGTATGTAGGCAGCTCCCGGCCGTTGAACCATCATTTTGGCGCAAAAATCGACCTCATCGTCCGTTGCGGGGGAGTAAACGGTCAGGTCTGGGATAGCCCTCATTATCGCTATGTCCTCGGTGGCATGATGCGATATGCCAAGCTGGCCGTAGCTAAATCCAGATCCCACAGAAACGATTTTTACGTTTGCATTGTGATAACAAGCATCATTACGGATCTGCTCGAGACATCGCAGTGTGGAGAAATTAGCGATCGAATAGACGAAGACGATCTTCCCGGAGAGAGCCAGACCAGCGGCGACACCAATCATGTTTTGTTCGGCGATCCCTATGTTGAGAAACTGCTTTGGATGGCGTTCTCGAAAGGCATCGAGCACCTTGAAGCCAAGGTCGGCTGTGATGAGGAATACGTCCCTATTCGTTGAAGCTAGCTCAGTCAAGGAGCTCAAGAATGCGTCTCTCATCTTCTCTACTTTCGCTCCAGCTCGGCAAGCGCCATTTCAAATTCCTCACCTTTGGCAGTCCTATAATGCCATAGAAGAGAATTCTCCATGAACGAGACCCCCTTTCCTTTGACCGTGTGAGCAATTACGCACAGCGGCCTCTTTGGACGCGATGCATTCTCTTCTAGGGCGCGACCGAGCTCGAGATGATTGTGGCCGTCTATCTCCTCGACATCCCATCCGAAGCTTCGCCACTTATCCGCAAATGGCTCTAAGTCCAAAACCTCCTTGACGTCCCCAAGACTCTGAATTTTGTTGTAATCAATAATTGAGACGAGAGAATCGAGGAGATGATGTCCTGCAAACAACGCGGCTTCCCATATAGAGCCCTCGTCGCATTCTCCATCGCTCATTATCACGAAACAGCGCCGCCGCAGCCCGTCTATTTTGTCTGCCAGGGCGAATCCCGCTCCAATTGAAAGGCCGTGGCCAAGCGAACCAGTTGATATTTCGACTCCGGGAACCCCCTTGTGAGATACATGCCCGGAAAAAATCGACCCGTTCTGATAGTGCTTTCTGAGTTCGGATGGATCAAAGTAGCCAGAGTGAGCAAGCGTTGCATAAAGCGCTGCCCCTGCATGCCCTTTGCTCAAGACGAGTCTGTCTCGCTCTATAAGATGAGGGTTTTGTGGGGAATGCGTGAGTACCGACGAATACAAAACTGCAAGAACATCAGCGATTGAGAGGCACGAGCCAAGATGACTGCTGCCCCCAGTGCTGGTCATTTGAAGGGAAGAGATGCGAATTTTGCGAGCGAGCTCGGCTGATTTGCCCGTTTCTTGAATCACTGTTTCAAGCCCCTTTTTATTTTCCTGGCGCCATCAAATTATCCTGATAATAGCGAGGATTTTGTCATGGGCAGAAGACCTGCAGAATGCTATCTAATCACTCATGGTCAAGAAAGTAAATCCGGAAGGAGGCTTGCGCACCGCCTCTGAAGCATCTGTTGGCCCTCGTTTGGCAGGCCTCTTTGAACAGTCACCTGGCGACACGGTTGCTAAATTAGATCAATTTCCAAAGTACATCCGTAGACAAAGAATTACACGGCTCTTGGCGCTCTACGAGCTGTTCAAGCTCGTAATTCCAGTGAAGGGTTCCATCGTGGAATGTGGGGTACACCAGGGCTTCGGGCTTGCATGTTGGAACCATTTTTCAGCGATTTTGGAACCCAATAACCTAATTCGCCGTATTTACGGCTTCGATACCTTCGATGGCTTTTCCTCGATCGACCCAAAAGACAAGGGGCGCGGCTATTCCGCAAAAGCAGGAGATCTGAGAGCTCGGTCGGACTCTGAATTAAAGGAGCTCTTTCGGATCCACGACGACAACCGCTTCTTGGGACATATCGACAAAGTGACGCTCGTGAAGGGCGATATAATTAAAACAGCTGCAAAGTTTGTACGAGAGAATCAACATATTCTGGTTAGCCTGCTATTCCTCGATATGGATCTGTTCAAACCGACTGAGGTTGCTCTAAGGACATTCCTTCCTCGGATGCCGAAAGGAGCGATTATTGCCTTCGACGAGCTAGATAATCCCATCTGGCCCGGAGAAACCCTTGCACTGCTGTCCGAAATCGGCGCCAACCGGTTGGAACTGCGGCGGTTTGATTTTGATCCTTACATCGCCTACGCAAGAGTTGAGTAAGCTACTCGGCCTCTGGAGCATTCGCCTTATATCTCTAGTTGCCAGCTCTACTCAACGGCGTCGGCAGCCTCTGCAACCAGAAGAAATTTCGACACCAGCTAGCGACCGCCGTAGAACTCCTCGATGGTACCTGTAATGTACCTCACTTCATCATCGGTGATTGCAGTATTCATGGGGAGTAGAAGGCAACGCTGGAAGAAACTCTCTACATGCGGCAGGGATATATCATAGCCAAGCCCCTTCCATTGGTGGACGGCCTTCCCCCCCCATTGGATGATGGTACCGATCCCCTTCTCAGCCAAATAAGCTCGCAACTCATCCCTGTTCTCGGCTTCAATTTCGAAGTTTTGGAAGATATCGTGCCGCTCGGGCGAATCATCTGGTCCGGGAGGGAGCGAAACCTCGGAAATACCACCAAGCAGCTGACAATACAGTCGCGCAACCTGTCGGCGGCGCTCTATAACCTGAGAGTAAGATTTGAACCTGTAGAGCAAGATGGCGGCTTGCAGATTATCCAGCCGGGAATTGAATCCCCAGCGCTCCACCTCCCCATCAGCGTTTCGACCGTGATCCCGTAGTAGCAGAACCTGCCGGTAGACCTCTGGATCGTTGGTCAGGATAGCACCTCCATCGCCGAAACATCCGAGAGTCTTTGATGGGTAAAAGCTGATAGTGCCCGCAACGCCAAAGGTTCCTGCGCAACGCCCTTTGTACTTTGCACCAAGGGCCTGAGCCGCGTCCTCGAATAATTTGAGTCCATGCCTCTCAGCGATCGAACAGATCGATTCCATGTCAGCAACTCGGCCATTGAGTTGGGTAGGCATGACTGCTTTGGTGCGCGATGTGATTGCTGCTTCAAAAGATGCGGGATCCATGAGACGATCAGGGCCTGAATCGACGAGGACTGGCTTTGCGCCCACGAAAGCGACCGCGGCCGCGGTCGCCACCATGGTGTGTGAGCAAACGATAACTTCGTCGCCGGGACCAATTCCGCCTGCCATGAGAGCTATTATCATGGCATCGGTACCATCAGCGATTCCTACGGCATGGCGACATCCGCAGTACTTCGCCAACTCATTTTCAAACTCGTGGAGCTCACGCTGATTTATAAACGCTCCTCGACGGCCAATATCTTGGAAGATCTTGACTAAATCAGGCTCTTGCTCCGAGAATAATGCTGCGTAGGGGAAAAAAGGTATCTTCATTGCCTGACTCTTAGGGCTCCTTTCGGCTTTATAACCCCAAGGTCTATCAAGTTTCCCCGTATGGCAAGGCGATTTGTCCTAAAAAGGAAAAAGTTCGCCTAAATCGGCTGGGGCTGTTAGCCTTTTGGGAGCCGAGATGGCTGGCCGGGAGCTTTGGAGAAGATTATCTAATGACTACTAGTGCGAGCGCTGAGCATACGAAAACTGAGCAAGAGTGGTATGACTCGGTTTATCGGACCGACCAAGAATTCGCAGCTTCTCGGATCCGAGAAGGATTCTTATGCGAGAGCGAGGATTATTTCGTCGAGCGGCTCACGGCCTTATCGACCAGTGGCGTGCGAGCACTTGAGATCGGCTGTGGCTCGGGAAAGCACGCCATTCTAGCCGCCCAGGCAGGAGCGCGAGTGGTAGCGATCGATGTTTCTCCGGAGGCAATAAGGATGGCTCAAGTTAACGCGCTCGCAGCCGGTGTCTCCAACTGCATTAACTTCATGGTAGGGGATGTCGAACTCCTTGAAGACAATTTAGGAAAGTTTGACTTGGTAATCGACCATGAGGTCTTTTCGAGTCTCGATCTGAGCAGGTTTTTGCCGGTATGCTCACGAGTCCTTAAATCCGGAGGCACACTCCTGGGTATCGAATGTCTGGGACATAACCCGATTTTCAACCTCAATAGAACCGTAAAATCTTGGATAGGTAGGCGCACCAAGTGGGCAGCAAAACATGTGATGACAGTTGCAGGCCTCGCTCAGATAGAGAGCATGGCAGTCAGAAGAAGCATGCGTAGTTTTCATCTAGTGGAGATGCTGGGATGGCCGATAAGTCGCGCACTTCCTCGCCAGTATGCTCGTTACATCAGACCTCAACTAATCGCTGCAGACAGCTTTCTGTTTAAATGGCTCGCTCTGAGGAAATTCGCCTTCAAAATAGTATTCGAGTTTGTTGTCTAAGCAACGTCCAATTTATTTTCATGAAAATGGCCCTCACTTGGCTTCTACAGATTGCTGGAGCGCTTCCGATAGATGGAGACAGGAGGGTTTAATCTATTATGGACCAGAATTGTTCCGGGCTCGTGTTTGCAATTTTAACCTGTTCAATATTTCTTTCGCTAGGCTTAACGAGCATCCTAGTCAAGAAGACAGGGCTTTTAGCGATACCTGCAGGGGTGTTTTTAATTTACTTCTGGTCGCTACATGGGGCTTGGTTCATTACACTCGACGAGATGGGAAGCGACACAAATCTCAACTATCTTTATTTATTCGACAAATTATTCCCTATCCGAATCGACAGAAACTACGTGTGGGCGGTGGGCTTCTACGCGGTCTTCTTAATCTCTGTTCAATTGGGACTTCTGTACTGGCTTCGAAATGTGAATGTACGTTCGGTAGCATTTCAAGAACATGAGCGTATAGTTCTAGATCATACCAAGACCCTGCTGCTGACATCTGGAGCTTTTTTAACTAGCTATCTCATATTCAGAGGCGACTTGGCCAGCGCCGATGACGCAGGCGTATCTGCTTATGTCATATCGCGGGTCAATCCTGGTGATTTTTTCACCTTAGCGTCGATTTTAAACCGTATGACTGCTCTTCCTCTAGGTATCGGCCTTGCGGTGCTGATTAGTGGTACTAATGCAACTAGAATTATCTCTCTGCGCAGACGTCGGTGGCATTTACCGGCTTATTTAGTCCTGATTATGGCTTTCTTTATTTTTACCTCTCGTCTAGGCAACAAGAACGAATTGCTGGTTGGTTTAGTGGGAGGTTCCCTCTTTTACTTGGCGAACATTAGACATCCTAACTATTTCAAATTGAGCCTGCTCTCTCTTACTGGGCTCGTCTGTATATCCGCTATTGATATTTTGCGCGGTATACCTTTCAGGGATTGGATTGATGCAATAGGTGTCGATATGGTGATTGGGGCGGTGCAGATACCCCTCCAGAGTAACGAGATGTTCGGGGCTCATCTATCTATGTACGGGGCGTTGACTTACGAGGTTCCTATCAAGTTTGGCTATAGCATGTACAGCTTAGTATGCTCCGTTATCCCGCGAATCTTTTGGCCGAGTCGCCCCTATGACATTTACTTCCACTATGCAGATTCAGTGAAGGCCTCAGAGGGGCAAGGATATACAATCCACCATGCTACGGGGTGGTATCTTAATTTCGGACTGCCAGGCATAGTCCTCGGAGCACTATTTTTGTCGTATTTATGGTCATGGTTGATTACACGCTTTTGCACTCCTCGATTACGCGAACGGAAGCTCCAATCTTTTTTTTACCTGATCGCGCCATGGACTTTTGTCGGTGGTTTTCCGGTAATCCTTCGAGGCGGACCAGAGGCTTACAAGGGACTCGTTATAGATTGTTTCCTCGCGCCACTGTTAGTCTTGTTTTTTGCCCTCTCTCGGCAAGCACGTAGCCATAAGCCCTCGGTATGTGTCGAGCAAGATATTCGCAGAACACCGATCATCTAACTCCGCGCCTCGCCGGTCGCGTCCATTAGAACGAACACCCAACCGCAACACTTCGATAATAGCCCGAGCAATTTGTTCTGGATCGCGCTCAACTATCTTCCCTGGCTTCACGTTAGCTATCTGTAGCGCCACATCCCCCACATCAACAGATACGACAGGAAGATTCGTTACGACCGCTTCCTTCACGATGTTAGGCGATCCTTCGAAATCACTCGTAACGAGGAGAAGGTCGGAGGCATTTAACAGACGGACTACATCCGCCGGCCTGTGCGTACCATCTATGACACAAAGACGAGTAGTCGGAATAGTTGATTGAACGATGCGATAGGCTTTTTCTGCTAGATCAAGTCTTTTGACCTTCGGGCTTCGTCCGGCGTTGAACAAAATTACCGGTTGATCCGTAGGCCAGCCGAGCTGTTCTCTTGCATCATTTCGATGCATTATGGGGAATTCCGCTAACGGCACTCCATTCGGTAAAACTAAAGATCTTGCTCGCGCCCGATAAGATAGTCTCGATTGTAATTCATGTGAGACGCAAATGTTGACTGACGCTCTCAGCGAAGCGACATGCGACAGAAGGTGAGTAGTCTGACTTCGTAAAGGTCGGGCGCTGGGTATTGGGTTCAAGTCGCTTCCCCGAAAAGTAACTATCAGTGGATAGTTACAGGCACCAAGGGCAAAGGCTGCTGTTACAGAACCATATTGGGAGTGAACGATATCTGGTGAAAAAAATCTGAGGTTTTTGCGGAATCTATAAAGCTCTGATAGGAGCCCAATGGGGTTCGTTCTCGTTTGTAAATAAAATATCTCCGTCTGAATTCCGGCACGAGCTACAGCAGAAACCTGGCGTCGAGCAAAGATCATCGATGTCTGATCATCCGGACTACCCGGGATAACGTACATAACTTTCATAATCGAGGAGTAGGACACAACAGCGTCTGCGGCGCTATGGGAGGCGGTTGATTTCGGATACGACCTACCTATAAGATAATAGATATGACATATTTCACTTAACTTTATTCAATCATAAGTGTACCTCGTATGCACCTGTCATTCCTGCCCTTTCTGGTTTGTCCTCGAACGCAAGAGCCTCTTGTCGTTTCAGATGGGTCTAAGATCTCGAATGGAGTGCTCACGGAGGGCTATCTCGTGAGCTCTCTTCATAGGTACCCGGTGGTCAGAGGAATCCCGCGGTTTGTTGCATCCGATGAGGACAATTATGCCGAAAGCTTCGGGCGACAATGGGCTCGTTGGTCTCGGGTTCAGTTCGACGAAGAAAATGAGAATGGTCCAATGCGAGGTCATACGTCGATGATGTTTGAGCGAATCGTCGGCTCGGACAATCGCAAATCCCTCTCGCAGAAAGTAGTACTCGATGTAGGAGTGGGGGCTGGCCGGTTTGCGGACGTGGTGGTCAGAGCCGGAGGAAAGGTAATTGGGATTGACTTGAGCAGCGCCGTAGAGGTGGCGCGTAAGAATCTCCCTAATGAAGAAAATTGCCTAATCTGTCAGGCTGATGCCCTTAATCTTCCAATTCGTAGCGAGGCTGTGGATGCGGCATACAGTATAGGGGTGCTTCATCATACGCCGAGCCCGTTTAGCGGACTTTCAGAGATGTTTCGCGCAGTAAAACGCGGCGGATGGTGCGCTCTAGCCGTATATCAAAAGGGTGGGTACTACGATTCGCTGCGTGTGAAAGTGTGGCGAACCATATTTCGAGGGCTCGCTCGCTTTACTAAACAAGATATTGCTCCCTACGCCTACGCCCATTTCGTGGCTCGGTATCTCTACCGGCCCTCCTTCGTGCCCGTACTGGGTCATACAATTCGAGGCATCTTTCCTTCCGTTCGCTTACCTGATGAACGTTGGAGGATTCTAGATACGTTCGACAGTGTGACCCCAGCGTACCAGTCTGCTCATACTGGTGCAGAAGTACGTTCGTGGTTCGAACAGATAGGCGCTAATAAGATTTATCAGTCTGATTGGGGCTCCAGCACATGGCGCGGCGTGAAATGAGGTCAGGGCATGACTAGGCCCCTATGCTCGGTCGTTATGAGTGTCCGGGACGAATCCCCTGACTTCCTTAGATGCAGTGTTCGATCGATATTAGAGCAATCATTCCGAGAGTTTGAGTTCATCCTTATTGACGATGGTTCCTCTAGTCCTGCTTGTCTGGAGGGCCTTGACGAGATAGGTGGATGGGATAACCGGCTCGTTACTTATCGACGAGAGAAGAGCGGACTGTCGGAATCATTGAACTTTGCCGTTTCTAAAGCTCAGGGGCAGATAATAGTCCGGCAAGATTCCGATGATTGGTCTAGCCCTGATCGAGTGGTGGAGTTGATCAATCATTTCAATACCCATCCTGAGCTGGTGTTAGTTGGATCATTTTGGAGGGCCTACAATTCCCGTACCCAACCGTTATGGGATGTAAAGCTACCCGTCTCCTACCTGGATATTGTCCGATCGCTCCCGCACTGTAATCCCTTCTGCCATGGTTCAGTCGCGTTTCGGCGAGAGGCTTTCATGAGATTGGGAGGATATCGTGCCCAGTGTGTACGCTCTCAAGACTATGACCTTTTTTGGAGGATGACGGAAATTGGTCAAGCAGAAAACCTGTCAAGATACTTATATCATCGGCGCTATAGTTCTCATTCAGTGACTTGCCGAGATAGCGAGGGACAATTGATCGCTACTCGGGCCATCCGAACGCTGGCTCGGATGCGCGCGGAGCAAGGCTCGGAAAATATCCGTGAGGCCTTCAAGCAGGCAGCGGCGTCGGTGACTGATAAGGATCGAGTCTACTGCGCCCTGACGAAGGCTGATATGCTGCTACTTGCAGGTCATTCCAACGAAGCCTTGAGCTTGTTTTTTCGTATCTTTACGAAGAGCTTGTCGCTCCGTGCTTTTGGCAAGCTTGGGCGGGGGCTGATAGTTGCTCTGCTAGGAGGACGTTGGGCCAGATTCTTCTTTTCATGAGTCCTCCTACTTACTTCGTTCGTAACGGATGAGGGTTAAAGAGACGCTGTTATTATTCCGACTACAGGACTGACTGGGCGAAATAATGAGCATGCGCGATGATGCCTATTCCGGATATGCCAACGACCTAGTATGTTCCGTTAAGCTGAAAGTTTTTGAGGAGTCAGACCAATGCGCTTGCGAGGTTATTGTACGATATTGGTATGTTTGATAGCGTTTTCTATGCCTACACCGCTGCGGGCAGATGCAGTTGCTGACAAGTTTTACAGTAAAATAGCATCCCATTTTGGCCAGCCGTTGACGGTAGACACCTATGATAAGGTTCGCCTTGTAGACTGGATGTACCGAAATCTTGAGCAGGATGGGATTTCACTAACCAAGGAAAACCTACCATTTCTGATGGCTACGGCTCTGAGGAACATGTACCTTAAGGCCTCAAGGAACGCCGCTGAGAGTGGGGTTGAAGTCTTTGATTTCGTGAAATCAAACCCCCAAGAGCCTATCTGGGGACACTGCGGCACCAGCTCGGATTTCCTACTAAAAGTTTTCACGATATTTGAGGTTGGCGTAAGACCGATAAGTCTGTTCAATTATGTTCGCGATGGTCATGTCGCTATAGAGTTCTTCTCGCAAATTCATGGGAAATTTGTCTACTACGATCCTCTGTATGGGGTGTTCACAGCTTACGACGATGGAACACCGGCCAGTGTTGACGATTTGCAAGAGCAAGTTTCAGAGTTTGGGTTTGCGTACAGGTCGTGGCTAATTAAGCCAGTGAAAGTGTACGGGCTGTTCTCAAGCGCCCCCCGTCGCTCAGTTAACTCGACTTACGAGCAGTACGATTCCTTGAACTACTCCTGGGGAATCTTTAGAAGCTATTTGAATCTTGTCGCTGTTAGGAGAACTGACACGACGTTTCTAAAGCAAGACATTGATCCGCAGAATCCGACCATACGTGGGCGATGGACCGTTTACGACAACTTGGACATAGCCGATGTATCACCTCAATGGCGAGCCGCGGTTAGGAGCGAGTTTAAGGCGACTTTCGATGCCGCTTCTCAGGGTAGGTATCATCTCAATTTTCTAAGAGGCGTACGAAAGTAAGCGATTGGACTGCTACGGTGAAACTTCGAGCTAGCAGTGCCAAAGTAGTTTTGCAGATTCTCAAATAGTCCTTGATCCCCGCGAGGTTAATTTTCTCGCGGGTACTCCGACGTATACACCAAATGGAGTTAGATTTTTAGTGACTACCGAACCAGCTCCAATTACCACACCCTTTCCCACTGTGACGCCATCCAGAATGCGAACGCCAGCTCCTATCCAGACGTCTGCCCCTATAATTATTCCCTTACATTTAAGGCCTTGATCTTGAATAGGTATTTCCGGCGACTGATAGCAGTGATTAGCGGGTATTATTATCGAGTGACAAGCAATCAGAGTGTTATCACCAATATGTAGACCTCCATGGCCATATAGGACCGAATAGGGATTAATCCCTACGCGATTACCTATGACCACGTTACCACCATACGCTGCGATTATAACGCCCGGCATAATCGTACAATCGCTTCCGATGACAATTCTACCGCCATCGTTCGCGATAAGTTGAGCGTTGGGGCAAATACAGGTTCGTTCGCCAATGGTTACGTCACCGACGATCGTCGCGCGCCTACTCGTGTATTTACAGCCGAAACGCCTCAAAATTCGAGCGAAACTTGGAATCACGTCCTCCTTAGCCTCCCCAATATAATGACCTGGCGCACGCAGCTACCTCCACACGAGTTCACATTAAGGCCTCTAACTTGGATGGTTTCCTGAGGATGTAATAAACAGTTTCGGTAACATATTTGTTTATCGGCGAGACACGCAAGAGCCATGGAAATAATCTGGCAAAAGCATCAGAGGGCCAAATCTCTTCTACTATTAAGCCCGATGACTGCAGCATTTGCTCGAACTCAATGAAGCTGATTTTATTCAACTGAATCTCTTCGCCATCAGAAAGGCTTTCTATTCGACAACCTGAACGAAAAAATCGTGCTTTTCCAGCTGCCTGATCCTGCGCAAGTTTTTGAGACCAATACCGACATAAGCTGTGCTCGTTCACTACCCATGGGGCCCAGGGAAAGTGGATGTAGGGGAATAGGTGGTGACCTCCCTGATTGTGAAAAAAGTTGAATGACAGGACACAAATTCCATCAGGCTTTAGAACTCGCGCCACTTCCCTCAAAGCAGTAGGAGGGTCGGAGAGATGTTCGAAAACAGTATGAGAAAACACGGTATCCAAAGAACTAGTTTCGACGGGAATCCCGTAGGCGGACCCGCATATTACTTTCGCCCTTTCCGCAAACGGCTCTAGAATACTTTCAGCAAATGCCGCTTTGTCACGCTGATATTCCAGCGCTGTTACATGGGTAGCACCAGCTTCAAGCAAAGCACGACTGAATTGTCCAAGCCCTGCCCCAAGATCCAGTATTTTCTTTTCGATTAGCCAATCTCTGCTATCCAAAAGATCTTTGTAAGTCGTAAGATCTCCCGGGAATGCTCGAATGTAGTTATCGTAGCTCAAAAAAATTTCATCGTCGTACTCGCGAGGGAAAATAAGATTTCCCAAGTCAATCAAGAAACTATCAGCGATTGCCCTACCAAGCACAAACCGAAACGGGATTAAAGCGATCAACTTCAGAGAAAGCCACCTGACGTACCGAGACAATCTTGCAAATATTCTTAGACACAACATGACGATGCGACTTGACTCCGCGACTACGAGCAACCTGATGAGACTACAAAAAACTTCCTCTCCAACAAAATCTTCCTCTCCGAATACATCTGACAACCAGGAAAATATCGATTGTCAAATACTCGCAAGACTACTCACGAAACTTATCCATGTCACGGAGTACTGGATCTAAACTTCCATGAGATGATTATACAAAGAGCAGCTTGTAAGAAAACTGCACTTGTGTACGTCCATACGAGAACCTTTGGCCCTAAAGGCTCGAAACAGAGTCCATTGACGAGCATCTGCAGAAGCCAGCCCACTGAGTAGATCCAGCCAATAATATAGCGACCCCCGCTATTTAAAGCAGGAGCTAGAACGGTCCAGAGTAGTACGGCAGGGATGAGCGAGAGCACGAGAGGCCGCCCGAATTCAACCACCCGAGCGCTAGCTTTAGCATCGAATAATCCGCCACCAAACAACAAGCTGACCAAATCAGGAAGCCATATCATAATCACTAAAGAAGCAGCCCCACTGAACACAACCGCGAGAACGATATCTGTGCGAAGAGTATGCCATCGTTGAGCCTCGTTGCCTGCGGCAACGAATCGACTATCTCTTAGAGTATTCCTGAAATTGAGCATCCTGCCGATGACCAGAGACAAAGGTCCGATAAGGGCCAAAGCGAATGAAATAGAGGCGACTACTTCTACTCCTCCGAGAGTAGCAAACCGTTTCATGTAAATTGAATTCGCAATAGCTACCACAGATGCAATGCTTAATCCTATCGAAACTTTCAGAAACTCCCGGAGTTCACTGTTAAATGAGATGTGCATCTGATAGCGAAAGTTAAGATATCGTCGAGCCAGCCAATACTGGACAATCATCCCTCCACCACTGGTGATCAAAAGTAGAAGCCCAACTTGAGTCATCTGCGGAACAGACCAACTTACGAAGAGATAGGCAGCTGTGGTGAGCCGTGAGACGCATAACGGGACTTCGCCAACGATCGGAACCATATGTGCCGTGAAGAGTGCCCCAAAGAGGGTTCCCAGCCCGAGAGTCAGAGTCAATGGCAGAGTGAGAATCAGCAGCTCACGAGTTATCGACTGGCCAGACTCAGTCAAGCCTGGCGCCAACCAGCCGACCAGCAGAGGGAGGAAGAAGTAGGCAGTAACGAGTGCAGCACACGAACATATGAGCGAGATGTTAATAAGTGAGTTGGCTAAGTCTGACTCGTCCCTATTGCCTTTCAAACTAAGTCGAGCGAGTTGCGCTGCTAGTATTCCGTGGAGAAAGGTAAAACCGCTGATATTCATAACATAGAAAGGGACCGAAAAGGCGATGTCGAAAGCGCTAGCTGCTTCAGATAACCCATATTTTGTCCCAATCGCACGTAAAAGCAGGAAGCCGGAGAGGGAATTTAGGACTATCTGAGCAGTATATAGAGATTGCCTCATGATTATTACCTGCTCATTCGCCGGGGTGGTTGTCTCATAATTACCGCTCAAAGCGCGCCCAAGTCGCGCATTCCAACTACATACCGCTTTTCGTCTTTGAGTTTACAGACTGGAAATTATATACTTCTTTTTGAGGTGTTCGGTAATCCCGCTGAAGAAGATAAAAATACTTCCTAATTAGCTTAATCTTAAAGACGTTCAGTTTCAGGTGAAGTGACACGGTGGCATGTTAGCATCAATGGATATATGCTGGCTGTTGTATGCGAATCTGGCTAATGACTGTTGGGGAACCTGTTCCAACGGATGGGAAAAATCCCCGCTATTTGCGAACCGGCTTATTGGCGCGGCGGCTTGTACACGAGGGGCACAACGTAACTTGGTGGTCTTCGACATTTAATCATGTCACAAAGACGCACCGCTTCAACGAAGAAGCTACCGTGGACTTGACTCCCACTTATCGGCTGATTCTTCTGCACGGTCGCTCCTACCCTCGAAACATATCTTTTAGTCGCATCAGGAACCATAGAGAGACCGCACATGCCTTCAAAAAACGTGCGAACGAGGAAATACCCCCTGACGTGATTTTGTGCTCATTCCCAACCATCGAATTGAGTGAAGAAGCAACAGCATACGGGAAGAAACAAGCAGTTCCCGTGTTCTTGGATGTTAGAGATCTGTGGCCTGATATTCTGCTTGATATTATCCCTCGTCCGCTGCGGTCGCTAGCGAGGATTCCACTGTGGTCTCTTTTCGGCTCGACTCGACGTGCCTTTCGCGATTGTGCCGGTATCATTGGCATCTCCAATTCATATCTTGAATTCGGTCTTAGATATGCTCATCGGACCAAACAATCCTCTGACTGGGTAATTCCCTTGGGGTATGAGCCCCCACTAATAACGTCCGCAGACGCTCAATGTGGAGCGATTAGGTTGGGAGCGATGGGTATCGACTGCTCTCGGCCTATAGTGTGGTTTATCGGAAGTTTCGGTCGAACTTATGATCTTTCAACGGTAATCGCGACTGCCAAGATGTTTAAGCAGGGGGATACCAATTCTCCGCTTTTTGTCCTGAGTGGAGAGGGGGATTGCGGGGAAGCCTGGAGACGTGAGGCCGCAGGGGTTGACAATGTCATATTCACGGGATGGATCGATGGCGTTGAACTGCACTGGCTGCGAAATCGAGCCACAATCGGTTTAGCTGCGTATGCTAGATCTGCACCTCAAAGCCTTCCCAATAAAATTTTTGAGTACCTATCGGCAGGGATTCCTGTGCTGTCGAGCCTTGAGGGGGAAGCAAAAGTCCTACTAGCATCTCAAGAACTCGGCTTGAGCTATCGCGCTGGAGATCCGGAGGACCTGCATGACAAATTGTTGGTCTACTTGAGGGACGGGGATAAAAGGCGTGAAGCGTCCCTTAATTGCGTTCGTATATTTGATGAGTGCTTTTCATCCGAGATAGTTTATGGTCAGTTCACTGAGTGCCTACAGTCTGCTTGCTGTAGGAATACCGAGAGCCTTCAAGACCCTAAACCAGCCTCGATTGATTCACTTTTCAAAAGATAGGAAGTAACTAGGCAGCACCAATCGGAACGGAGCGGGGGAACAATTTCGCCTCGACACAGCGGAGCTGGTCGGTCTTGACAAAACCCCGAACGAATGGTCCCCTGCTCTAAGGGCTGCTCATATTGATTTTCAAGTCTCGGACAGGCCCCTAGGCCTGTGAACATCAATAACGACCTCACCCATGAAAAGAAAACTTGCACTAAATTTGATTTTAAGGCGATACACACTGCTTCTACCGCTGTGTGGAGTCTTAGTAGCTTTGCTCATTTTTGAAACCTCCCTGAGGCTTCTCCTACCCGTCTCCTTTCATGAATGGATGGAATGGATCCCTGATGGCCATATCCAAGGTAGAGGCAAGCCTGATTCATCATTTAAGACCGAGCATGGAAGCATAGTCTCTATCAATGCCCTCGGCTTTCGGGGACCAATGCCGACTCTTCTCCCGCAACAGGGGATATGTCGGATAATTGTTTTGGGCGGTTCCGCTGCCTTTAGCTATCATGCACGCGGTGAAGAGCGAACTTGGGCCAAGGTTCTTGAGCAGAAACTCCAACGCGCAGAGGGGCCTCGAGTCGAAGTTGTTAATCTCGCCCTTCCCGGTTTCAATACCCGAACTCAATTAATCAATTACCTAATCCTTGCGAGGCGATTGAAGCCTCATGCTGTGGTTGTTTATGAGACATGGAACGATTTAAAGGCTTTGCGTGAGTTGGAGTCAGATCCTTTTTTCGGATCGACCGCTACTGTCGCAGACCATAACAAGCCGCTATGGCAAGTATTGGCTAGACACAGCCAGATTGCGTTACGTGTCCGAAATCTCTTGCTCACGATGCAACGTCGAAAGCGGGAAAATGTGTACACTTCATTGGAGAAGGTCGGGCAGCGGGCGCATACGCCAATCATGCAAATAGCTCTCGATTCATTTTGGCAAAGCCGGAGGGATTTTATCTCTCTTCTGACAGAAGATGGTGTGCGCCCGATCTTTGTTTCTCAAGCAAATCTTGCTCATGGAGAAACCATACAGGACGCTTCGATGAGAGAGAGGATTGACAATGACTTAGTCGGGATGACCCTTCCTGTTTTGGTAGCTACGCTTGAAGGGTTGAGCCAAGAGGGTCGTCAATTATGCTCATTGGGTGGCTGCTTGTTCATCGATGCATACGGCTCGATGCCCCCGACATTGGAAAACTTCGAGGATCATGTTCATCTCACGGACAAAGGGGAAGATGTCCTGGGTACACTGATTGCTCAGCAAGCCGCCGATGACATCCATCGGGCATGCCAAGACTGAAACATCAAGACATCCCAAAGACACAGGGACTGGTCTGATTCCCCAGAAATGTGGCGGTTCCAGAGTGCGAGAATGGTGCGCTCATTGAGAAAACCCGTAGACTGTAGGGCTGTGGTAGAGAGTAGCTCTTCAGCCCAGTCGCGTAGGCCGTTACGCAACCAATCCCCGATAGGCATAGAAAACCCTACCTTCGGCCGTTCGATCATCTCGCGGGGCAGAAACTTGTGGAGAGCGAGCTTGAGCAATCGCTTTGAAGTCTGAGAATCAGCTTTGTATCGCAACGGTAAGCCCAGGAAAAATTCGACCAGGTGATGGTCCAAATACGGCTCGCGTGCCTCTAGACCAACGGCCATACTGGCGCGATCTACTTTCACCAACAAATCATCCGGTAAGTAAGTTTGAAGATCGAAGAGCGTCATAGCCTCTGCGATATTAAAGCGCTCTAGCTCCTCAGAAGGGACTAAAGTACAAGGGCCTCTCGCTCCAAAATCATCTGCCAAAGGCGATTGGTGCCAATGGTTCATGAGCAGGTGGCAGAAGTTCTGTTTGTTGCGTGCGGCCAAGAGCGGAGCGAATCGCTCAAGTCGCTCTCCAAGAGATCGTCGCCCACGTCCGACACCACTCGAAAAGGGGAGTAATTTTCTAAAAGTATCCTGAGGTAGTCTTCTCACTGTTGCAGCCAATGAGGCTCGCAACCAACGGGGCACCATGTGGAAATAGGGCCACAATCTAGCGGCTGTTGCATATCTGGTGTAACCCAAGCAGAGCTCGTCTCCTCCGTCCCCCGAAAGTGCGACCGTGACATGCTGTCGAGCCAAACGGGAGACGAGAAACGTCGGTATTTGAGACGAGTCTGCAAAAGGCTCATCCCAAAGCTCAGCGAGGTGGGGCACTACATCGTAAGCATCCCTGTCTGAGATGTAGAGCTCCTCGTGAGATGCTCCAAGATGCCGCGCTATCGCACGAGCGTAAGGAGCTTCATCGTACATTGGGTTAGCTGAACCAATCGTAAACGTCCGGATTGGAGTTGAAGATACGGTCTGCATCGCTGCGGCTAGGAGGCTCGAATCTATACCGCCAGATAGAAATACGCCTAGGGGAACGTCAGCTATTGTCCTGAGTGAGATCGACTCCTTGAAGAGCTCCATGAAGCGCTCTACCGCCTCAGACTCGCTACCCTGAAAGGTTTCTGCTTTAGCGCGTTCTGTAGCATGGCGAACCGACCAGTACCTGCGATACCGAGTTTGTTGGCCGTTTTCGGAAAACCAGTCCGGGGGAGAGGCAAACTCATCATATTGGACCGTGAGTATGCTCCCTGGTAGCAACTTGAACACGTTTTGAAAGATCGAATACGGTGCGGGCACGTTACAATAATGGAAAAAATCGGCAACCGAGCGCGGCGAAATCCTCATGGAGGGACGAAAGAGATACCAGAGCGGTCTGAGGGTCGAGGCAAAAGCAAAGCTTCCATCGCACCAACCGAAATAGAGGGGTTTAACTCCAAGCCGGTCTCGCACCAAATGAAGAGTTCTTTCGACAGTATCCCACAAGCCGAATGCGAACATACCGCGAAATGAGTTCACCGCCCGCTCTAAGCCCCATTCTTCTATAGCTGCCAACATCACAGCCGTATCAGATCTCAAGGAAAGTGCAGCTGAATCGAGCTGCTGTGCGATCGACCTGAAATTGTAAACCTCTCCATTGAACGTGATTACGTAACGCCCGGAAGCCGATATCATGGGTTGATGGCCAGAGGGGCTTAGATCAAGTATGGCTAGTCGTCTGTGGCCCAACTGCACGCTTGAGTCGCGCCACACGCCTCCTGAGTCCGGCCCACGTGAGCTTATGGTAGACAAAGCTACTTCAAATGAATCAGTCTTTAGAGCTCCTGTTATGCCTAGGATTCCGCACATCGATATCATGGTAAGCATATTCCATTGATTGCGCGATACCAAGTTTATAGATTGCTCTCGCATCAATGCTCGTCGGAAAAATCAGCTTGAAACACAGGATTTCCGCTTCATCAGCTACGCTCACGGGGCGAAGTATTCGCGAGGGGATGCGACCTGGCGGCGACAGACCGCCCCTAGAGTCCCCGACTCCACCTAAACAGCTTTTACCTTCAAATGCCAACCTCTGATTAATTGCGAAGTTGGAAGGTAACTCGCAGATTACCCACGAGGCGTTACGGAATCTAAAAGACTGAAAGGCCCTATTCCCTGAAGTTCCTGCTTTATCGGGAGCTTTTCGCTTGGGTTTGCTGATGGATCTATCGGGACGATTCACTACTTTGCGAACGGGAGTCGTAAGGTGCCTAAGGAGCGCTTTGAGGTGTTCTCCGACGGGCGTACTGCGGTGATTGAGAATTTTCGGGGTGTGCGGAGTTTTGGGTTTGCGGGATTAAAGAGCAAGCGCTTGTGGTCACAGCAGAAGGGGCATGCGGAGTGTGTGGGGAGGATGTTGTGATCCCTTCTTGGGAGGAGATCCGGAATGTTACGCGGGCTACTGTGTTGGCTCGGGAGGCTGTGCGGAGTGGGGTTGCGTTTCGGGTGTAGGAAGGCGGCTGTGTCGGTCGCCGGGCGTTTGCAGCATCGACATACGTATGTTTTGGAACGATGTGGTTGTTCGCGAAGATGGTGCAGGTCGTAGCTCGAGTGCCCGGCGACCGGGGGAGGACGAAGGTCCCTACCCTTCTCCAAACAGATCGAGATACTCCCGATACAGAAACTGTCGATTCCTCGATTGTCCCGTGATCTCGCTGAGAATACCGACCTCGACGAGTTTAGCGACCAAGTCGTTTGCCGCAGGATAGGTAGTGCCGGTAAGGGTCTGCACGTGCTTCACGCTGAGGACTGGCTTCTCATACAAATGTTCTAGGATGCGGAAACCATTCGCCGCCGCACGTCCTAATCGCTCAGTGATCGCTGCTCGGTGGCTCTCGCGCAGAACTATGATGCGTCTCGCAGTTTCAGTGGCTTCGCCGCTAACCTCGGTGACCCCTGTCAGAAAGAACGCGAGCCACTCCTCCCACTCGCCGCGATCGCGAACGGCTTGCAATCGTTCGTAGTACTCGGAACGATGCCGCTTGAAGAAATGCGAGAGGTACAGAACGGGTTTGGTGAGAATCTCCTGTTCGCACAGAAGAAAGGTGATGAGCAGGCGCCCGACTCGGCCGTTTCCGTCCAGGAACGGGTGAATCGTTTCGAACTGCGCGTGCGCGAGTCCTATCTTGACCAGAAGGGGCAGCTCGTCTGCGGTATGAATGAATGTCTCCAGGGCTCCCAACAGAGCAGGAACTTCATGAGGGGGTGGAGGTACAAACGATGCCTCTCTCAGCGTGCATCCACTGGAACCAATCCAGTTTTGGCTCGCTCGAAGCTCGCCGGGGGTCAGACGCGATCCCCGAACTCCTTTCAACAGTCGGGCATGAATCTCTCGAATGAGCCGTACTGACACCGGTAGCTCAGAAAGACGAGCTACCCCGTGATTCATGGCGTCAAAGTAGTTGATTACTTCATCCACATCACGCGGAAGGTCAGCTGATAGAACTTTTGCCTCTGCTGCGAGAAGATCCTGCAGGGAGCTCTGCGTACCTTCGATTTGGCTCGAGAGTACTGCCTCCTTTCGAACGTACATGTAGACGAATAGGTCTGGGTTCGGCAGGGTCTGAATCGAGCCATCCAGGCGGCCCAGTGCTCGGTCAGCTTGGGAGAGAAGAGCTTGGAGTTTTCCAGTTACGTGAACAGGAGGATTCGGGGGTAACTTGGTAGGCATGAATGCTCGGTAACCCGTTGGTTGGGTTACGTATTGTCCCGCCCTGCTGGTACTGTACTCAGTGTCCATCTTTGCCTATAGCTCCGAGCCTTTAACGACGGAGTCGGATGCCCGTTTTATTATCGCCAGACTTTAATATAGGAGGGTTTTCTATCCTTAAGCAAGGCAGGCTTTACTAAGCGAGGCGCTTTGAGGTGTATTCCGACGGGCGTACTGCGGTGATTGAGAATTTTCGGGGTGTGCGGAGTTTTGGCTTCAAAGGATTGAAGAGCAAGCACTTGTGGTCGCAGCAGAAGGGGCATGCGGAGTGTGTGGATGCGTTTCTGCGGGCGGTGCGTGGGGAGGATGTTGTGATCCCTTCTTGGGAGGAGATCCGGAATGTTACGCGGGCTACTGTGTTGGCTCGGGAGGCTGTGCGGAGTGGGGTTTCGTTTCGGGTTGAATAGGGTTTTGAGGGTTCCGGCTTAAGGCGACCGACACGGTCGCCCTCCCAATGTGATTCGGGATTGGTTGGGGGCTGGCGCGATCGGCGAGACCCGGTTCCGGCTTGAGGCGACCGGGACGGTCGCGGTCCATGCGGATTCGGGGATGGTTGAGGTCTCTGGCGCGGACGGCGGCACACCGTCCCTCCTAAGGGCACGTGGAGCGGTTGATGTTGGTGTTCACGACTACGGCTGGGACCTCGCGGCGGAAGGTCCGTGGGGTCCATCGATTTATCTTCATACTACTCACAGTGAGAGGACCTTCTTCAGGTTCTCGAGCTGCCGCGCGTGCTTGCCGGGTTCCATCCTTGCGATATTTTGAAGTTTCCACTGAATTCCAGGGAGCTGATCAATACCTGTAATGGGAATCAGATCCCATTGAGGTGCTCCAGCTTTGACGGAAACAAGAAACCTGCGCTCGTTGTCGCTCAAGTCAACTCTCAGCTTTTGAACAACCTCTGCTCGGGTGGCTTCGAGGCTTTCGTACGACACCGAGATTCGACTCATACCGACGAACTCGCTCTGGAATATGGTGCGCATATCCAGATAGCTCGGATCGAGTAATTCGTGCATCGGCCTGCTGTGGCTTGCCAAATACAGTACGAATGCCTGCCGTATCTGGGTTGTTATACCTTCATTTTCGAGAAGGAGCTTTGCATCGAAGAGATCTCTTGGATGTTGCCTATCGAGAACTGCACACAGTTTCCCGCCGAAGACATCTCCGAAGGACAGTGTGGTAACTTCCGCATATGCTGAAAATCGGGTTTGAGCTGATTCACAAAGCTCTCGTATCTCACACGGAAAAACACTTCCACGCAGTACGAAATTCGGCTCGATTTTGATGACCGCACCATTGGCCGAGAGAACGAGGCTTCCTATCGTTTTATCGAGTGGCCCTCATGCTTTTTGAACTTTACTGTAAGGTACCGCTGCGCATATTCGGTCGGCGAGAGAAGAGAGCGCACGGCTGATACCCTCGATTGTACGCTCGCGACTCTCCAATGGAAGATACGTTACATCGATATCCACAGAGAGACGCGGCATTTCTCGCATGAAGAGGTTTATTGCGGTGCCGCCTTTGAGGGCAAAAACCTTCTGCTCAGCTACCAATGGCAACACTTGTAGTAGCAGCTCAACTTGACGCGAGTACCGCTCGTTGCTCATCGGGATCCCTCATCAAAAAGGTCCGCTGGCAGTGTGAGGCGATATTTAGGGTGGAGTTTTCCGCTTTTCACTAATGTTCTATCGCCGCTGCCAAGGTCGATCTTGTCCAGATTCAATTTCTTTACCCACGGGAGTTTTAGCTCCTCGGCTAGGAGGAGAAAGAGGCGCTTTACCTTGATCGATGAGCAGCTTTCGAGAAGCTGCTGGACAAGCTTCGGACGTAGCGTCAGCAGTCCCGTCATGAGAAGGCGTGCTTCCGATAGGCTCTGATTCTTTGGCGCTGCGTGGAGCGTCTCCAGCATCGCACGTTCCCGTGAGGATACTTGGATTGAAAAGCTGCCGACGGTTTGTGAGGAGAGGCCAATGTCGTGAGGGAGTAGGTTCGTCGTCGCAAGCGTTATCGGGACACCCCAGTCGTGACGAGAGAACCAGCTGGGCAGGCGCGTTCCGGGATCGGCGAAAAGTGCTACGTCCTCGCTGTCGAACTTGATAAAATGCGCAGCACCGTGATACGCCAAAGCGCTCTTACCCCCGAGATGAACAGGAAGCCTCGATTGCTGCTGAAGGGCGAACAGACCGCCGCGCCAGTCAACCACATCACCAGCCTTTGCGAATGCTCCCCGACCGATGCCCACGAGCCACCCAGAGGTCCGATAGTGATGAAGCAATACGTCGCTATAGCCGCGTTTCTTCAGAGTGGCGCTGGTAAAGACTGTCCCGCTGGGCCAGCTTAGTAAGAGCTGCTGTATTTTGCTTCGTTTTTCTGAAACCATACTTAATAAAGTAGCATATTTTCGTAGGACTACACTGTGATTTTATATTCATTGCTTAAATTGAGCTTAAGCAATATGTATACATCTACTGCAACTGCCACTAATACTAAGCTAATCTAAGTAGTTACAATATATATGGCGATCGCTTATAGCTTTTCGAGCTAGGAATGCTAGGCGGGCTCATGTGCCGGGGCGCTACGAGTCTAACTACGAGAAGAAGGGGCTCGATTATCCGATCGGTTTCGTGCGCTGGACGGAGCAGCGCAATTTCGAAGCTGTGCTTTTGAGATGCATTCCGACGGGCGCACTGCGGTGATTGAGAATTTTCGGGGTGTGCGGAGTTTTGGGTTCAAAGAATTGAAGAGCAAGCGCTTGTGGTCGCAGCAGAAGGGGCATGCGGAGTGTGTGGAGGCGTTTCTGCGGGCGGTGCGTGGGGAGGATGTTGTTATTCCTTCGTGGGAGGAGATCCGGAATGTTACGCGGGCTACTGTGCTTGCTCGGGAGGCTTTGCGGAGTGGGGTTTCGTTTCGGGTTGAATAGGGTTTTGGGGGTTCCGGCCGAAGGCGACCGGGACGGTCGCGGTCCATGGGGTCGGATTCCGTCATAGCTGATGTCGAGGATCCAGGCGAACGGCGACCGACACGGTCGCCCTCCCAATGTGATTCGGGATTGGTTGGGGCCGCTGAGCTTAGCATGTGCAAGATGGGGGATATGGCTATCTATCACCCGATTGCTTAATTACAAAATCGGCGGTAATCTGTAACTATGATCGACAGAGTAGTTAAGATACCGAAGAAAGGGCACTTTTTTCTCTTCGGCCCGCGCCAAACTGGGAAGAGTTCACTCGTAAGGGTAGCTTTTGAAGCACATGAGACACTCTCTATTAATTTGCTGCTCAGTCAGGAATATCGGCGACTGAAGCTAGACCCCGGGCTGATCGCGAGCGATGTTGGCGGCCGTGGGCCTGAGGTGCGTTACGTCGTCATCGACGAAGTACAGCGGGTTCCCGAGCTGCTCGATGAGATACACCACCTGATCGAATCGCCGAATGCACCTTACTTTGTGTTGACGGGCTCCAGCGCCAGAAAGCTCAAGCGTGCGAAGGCAAACCTCTTGGGTGGAAGAGCGAGCACTATCGAACTCTTCCCTCTAACCTATAAAGAACTCGGGGATCGTTTCTTCCTTGATCGAGCACTAGCATGGGGAACTCTTCCAAAACTGTACCTCGAGAACGACGAAGAGGAGCGCGCTACCTTTCTGCGCTCGTACGTCGACAACTATCTCAAGGAGGAGATTCAAGCCGAAGCTGCGGTGCGAAACCTCTCGACGTTCCTGCGCTTCCTACCGCTTGCTGCCGAGTCAAATGGACAGGAGCTGAACTTCTCGAAGATCGCGCGCGTGTGTCTGTCGAACCACAACACGATTAAATCTTACTATCAGATCCTGGAAGATACTCTCATCGGAAGATTTCTACTTCCTCTAGCAGGCTCGACACGACAACAGCTGTCGAAGAGACCAAAGTTTTATCTTTTCGATACGGGGATCATTCGAGCAATTCTAGGGCGCGAGCGTGCCCAACTACACCCAGGCACGTACGAGTTTGGCGCACTCTTCGAGTCCTGGATCATCAACGAGGTGTGGCGGATAAATAGCTACTACAAAAAGAACCTACAGACATTTTTTTATCGTACCGACGCCGGTGCCGAGGTCGATCTGATCATCATCGATCCCCACCGCGCGAGGTACGCGATAGAGATCAAGAGCGCGAGCGACGTCGCACCCGCGGATCTTGGAGCGGGCTTTGAGTCCTTAAGCGCTCACGGAGAGCTAGCGAAGCGTATCTGCGTAACAACGGGACCACGACCTTATTCGTCACAGGGAGTCGATTTTATGCCGTGGCGCGATTTTTTCGAGTGGCTCGTAGCCGTGTGACGGTGGTTACTTAGACTCTGCAAGGCAAAGACATCGGCAGGAATTCCTATTGAGAACGTGTCGGGTGGGGGCGTTTTGGGGTGGCGGTTATCGTGGGGTCGGACGTGTGGCGACCGGGACGGTCGCGGTCCGTGGGGATGTAATTCCGTAATGGCTGATGTCGATGATGCACGCGAACGGCGACCGACACGGTCGCCCCTCCCAATGTTACATGTATCTGGAATGGTTATTACGTTGCCATTCTAGGCATTTAATAGTGCTATACATTATCATTAACTTCTCCTAGAATGTGTTTATGGACATTATCCGAGCGATTGTAACGCAAGTCGACGAAGAGCTTTCTCGCCTCACTGACGCGCGTCGCTCAGAGGATCTGCCAGGGCTCAAGCCGCTTGAAATCAAAGTTTTAGGGCAGATGTCCTTGCTAATGGATCCGGTCGGGCAATCGCTTAATCCTGCGGCGACTCGAGATATCGACGCTCTGTTGATGGGGGATCTCCTAGCGATAAATATATTCAGAGCCGTAATAAAATCGCACAGCCTTGTGTTTGACGAGCTCAGTAAAGAAATTTGGCTACCCGAGACTGCTGTGTTTATCCCGTACCATTCATCTGCGCACCTGATTGTTTCCTATGTGGATTCGATCTCGGCGTTAACGAGCAAAGCGATAAAGGCGAAAGAGAAGAATCGATATCTGATACGAAGAGGGCTAGAGGTTTTTGGAAAGCCACTCGAGGAAGCTATCGTTCGGTACGGCGGAGATATCAACTACTTCGTAGTCGGCAAGCTGGGGCTGTAATATGGCCAAACGAGCACCAAAGATCTCACAGAGTCTGGAGCGCAGAGTATTTGGCTTTTTTGTTGCCAAAGGGCTTCTTATCGCACCTCACATAGCGCCGAAGAGCTCTGTGAAGCTGCGAATCGCCGATGTTGTGAATGTTGGGCTTCATGTTGAGCCCCGAATTATCGAGGTGCTGCCGGCAGCGCTGCTCCACTTTCCGCGCTCTTTCATCGGATATGAGGATATGCCGGAAAAGTTGAGAGAGGCGCTCGACTGTATTCGCTCTGGACGGGAGTCAGGGCCCTCTCTCGCAGGTATTCCGTACAAAGCGATACTTCGCTGGGCAAACGAACCTCTGCCTGATAAGCGAACACGGCCCGAGAGAGACCGCCGTATAACAAAGGCCTTTAGGCTGAAGCGGGCTGCTCTCGAGAAGCTGAAAACTGATGCCTCTTCGGCAGGATTAACGGAGACTCGGTACCTGGAGGAGCTTCTACTCGGCGGGGAATTTCAGGGCGAGAATTAAAGCCTTCTAGAGAGGTACGAGGGCAAAAACGTTCTGCTCAGCTACCAATGACAGCACTTGTAGTAGCAGCTCAACTTGACGCGAGTACCGCTCGTTACTCATCGGGATCCCTTATCAAAAGGTTCGCTGGTGGAGCTGGATGGGCCAGTCTCGATGGTAATGACGGTCACTGCTGGGCGGCTTCCGGCGAATAGTTGGATCATGGATGAGGCTGAAGGTGGTGGGCGAGTTATTAGTGAGGTGTGCCACTTTATCGATCTGATGGTGGCTGTGTCGGGATCTTTGGTTAGTTCGATCTCGGGGTTGGGATTACGGGAGAGTGGACGGGAGTTGCAATCGGCGAGCTTTTCGCTTGGGTTTTCAGATGGATCTATCGGGACGATTCACTACTTTGCGAATGGAAGTCGCAAGGTGCCTAAGGAGCGCTTTGAGGTGTTCTCGGATGGGCGTACTGCGGTGATTGAGAATTTTCGGGCTGTGCAGAGTTTTGGGTTCAAGGGCTTAAAGAGCAAGCGCTTGTGGTCGCAGCAGAAGGGGCATGCGGTGTGTATGGATGCGTTTCTGCGGGCGGTGCGGGGGGAGGATGTTGTTATTCCTTCGTGGGAGGAGATCCGGAATGTTACGCGGGCTACTGTGCTTGCTCGGGAGGCTTTGCGGAGTGGGGTGGCGTTTCGGGTGTAGGAAGGCGGCTGTATCGGTCGCCGTTCGTTCGACCCCACCCCTGCGCCATCTTCGCAGTTGCAGTCGGCTAGCTTTTCGCTTGGGTTTGCTGATGGATCTATCGAGGCTCTTCCCCCTGCCGGATCACCGAGGAATTGCATTGACGCTGACGCCGTCCGGCTATACCATGGATAACTATGGATTGGCCAAGTATATGGATACAAAGAGATTTTGAAGGTCTCTTAGAGTCTGCCTCGTCTCTGGGGCCCTTCTCGGTGCTGCTCCTACTTGGCCCGAGACAGGTAGGGAAAAGCTCGCTTCTCAACCGGTGCACGCCACTCGGCACCCAGAAAGTGAATCTCGATGATTTGGACGTCCGCACTCGAGCGAATCAAGATCCTGCGTTGTTCGGCCGGGAGCTGGAGGTTCCGCTCCTCATCGATGAAATACAGTATGCGCCTGCTCTGTTGAGTCAGGTCAAAATACTTGCTGACCGCTTCCCGCGAGAGCTCAAGATCTTTCTCACTGGCTCGCAGAGTTTCGAGGTGATGCCTGGTGTCCGCGAAAGCCTCGCGGGTCGGGTTGCGATTCTCAATCTTTTCGGACTCTCGCTATCCGAGAAGGGGCTATCTGACGAGACTTCGCCCATCGAGTTTTTCAAGGAGTTTTTCATCGGAACATTTCCAGCACTCCGTACCAGTGAGAATCCTGTCTGGACGCGCTACATGAGCAGTTACGTGCAGACCTACGTTCAAAGAGATGTCGGTGAACTGCTGGGTATCCAAAAGCGCAGAGAGTTCGAACTCTTCTTGAAAGCGTGCGCACTGCGGACTGGCCAGCTGATTAACTATGAAGAATTGGCGCGGGATTCGTCAGTATCGGCAGCCACTGCTAAAGAATGGCTATCGATCTTGGAAGACAGCTTCCTTATTCGGCTCGTGCATCCTCATTTCAACAATCGCACCAAACGATTGATAAAGACACCGAAGCTTTACTTCCTGGACACTGGCCTGTGTGCCTATCTCGCAGGATGGCGTGATAGTGAGCAGATTCGTGTCGGGCCGTGGGCTGGAGCGTTTTTTGAGACTGCAGTTTTCGGTGAGCTAGTCAGATACTTTTCGCACCGGGGCCTCGATTATCAGATTCACTTCTGGCGAGACAAGGACGGTAATGAAGTTGACTTTCTAGTAGAAACGGGGGGAAGAATCTACCCAATCGAGGTCAAGCTCGGCACCCCTAATCCACGCGATCTTTGCTCTCTCGAGAGACTACAAGTTCCGGGTATCGAAGACGGTACTGTCGTCTCTATGGCTATGAGGGCAGCTGAAGGTGGGAGGAGAGCGCATGTCAAGGATCGATGGGTAGCGGCTGGTGTCAGAATCGATAGAGTATTCGGACGTGCTGCAGTCTGAGGCTGTGGTGGCTTCATAGCGTTCTCTGACGGGCGCACTGCGGTGATTGAAAATTTTCGGGGTGTGCGGAGTTTTGGGTTTAGGTGTGTGAAGAGCACACGGCTGTGGTCGCAGCGAAGGGGCATGCGGAGTGTATCGATGCGTTTCTGCCGGCGGTGCGGGGGGAGGATGTTGTGATCCTTTCTTGGGAGAAGATCCGGAATGTTACGCGGGCTACTGTGCTTGCTCGGGAGGCTGTGCGGAGTGGGGTTTCGTTTCGGGTTGAGTAGGGTTTTGGGGGTTCCGGCTTTAGGCGACCGGGACGGTCGCGGTCCATGGGGTTGTGATTCCGTAATAGCTTATGTCGATGATGCAGGCGCACGGCGGGGGAATACATTCGAGTGGATTCGTTCATCAAAAGACGACAACATGTAATTAGCTGTTTATTTAATGATGCTTGTATGATCGACTTAAACGACATTCACTCTCTCTCTGATTTTCAGCGGAACGCTAAGGACCACATCGAGCGCTTGAAGAAAACCGGAAAGCCTGAGGTCTTAACCGTCAACGGGAGGGCAGAAGTAATTGTCCAAGACGCCCAATCGTACCAAGCGCTCATAGAAACGATCGAGCGTCTCGAAACCCTCGCTGGTCTCCGACTTGGGCTTCAGGAGGTCGAGCAAGGCAAGACCGCATCGGCTCAAGATGTCTTTACTCGCATGCGCACTAAGCACAAGATTCCCAAGCGCGCATGATCTTCAAAGTACAGATTACCCAGCAGGCCGAAGCCGAATTAAATGAAGCCTACGAATGGATCGCCAACCAGTCGCTAGAACAGGCAGTGGTCTGGTTCAAGGGTTTAAAGAGCAAGCGCTTGTGGTCGCAGCAGAAGGGGCATGCGGAGTGTATGGATGCGTTTCTGCGGGCTGTGCGGGGGGAGGACGTTGTTATTCCTTCGTGGGAGGAGACCCGGAATGTTACGCGGGCTACTGTGTTGGTTCGCGAGGCTGTGCGGAGTGGGGTTTCGTTTCGGGTTGAGTAGGGTTTTGGGGGTTCCGGCCTTAGGCGATCGGGACGGTCGCCGTCCGTAGGGATGTTATTCCGTAATGGCTGAGGTCTATGAGGTACGCGCACGGGAAACGTGAGGATTGCTCTGGCGATTTACTCTGTAGCATGAGCCACTCTAAATGCCGGGGCCATTCGGGCTTGCTCACTCTTGCCGATCTTTATCCCCTTTGCCTCAATCGGCCATGCTTTGACTGCCTTTATGACTCGGTTGATTGTCGCCTTGGCTTGTTTCGCATTCAACCGAAAGAAAGGTGCAACCTCTAACGCGAGGTCCAGTGACTGTGCGTTGTCGGTCTCGGATATATTAAGTAGTAGTCCATCTCCTAGGGGATTTGGGTTTACGTCGTACATGGGAGAGAGCGCCCACCCTTGCGGAGTAAGGAGGAATCCGTGATTACGCAGATGATCGTCTACGTTGGAAACACATATCGAGAAAACGATTCGAGTCCACAGCTCATGCAGGTCTCTTTGAGGGCAAGCTCCGCTTCGAACAATAAGCTCTGCAAGCTCTAGATAGCTTGCGCCATCTGAACCGCTGTCGCCATCATTTCGCTGAAGAAGGGTCATGGCAGAAGCAAAATGAATTCTCGAGCGCCGAGCACCTCGATCAAATCGCTGCGTAAGAAAGGTATGGTGATCAGAGGCCAGCGTCCTCAAGCGCACGTTTGCCACATCTAGCCCGGCTTTTTTAGCAAGGGTGTGAGCCAGGTACTCCCATGCTCCGACATCATAGGTGTCACCTTTGCTGGGAAATTTCGCAATCCACAGAGCACCTTTAGGATCAATCACACTTGCCTTGGGTCTCGCACCTCCAAGAGAAGCCCCTGGAGCCATGAGCATAGAGAGCCATTTCTTGTAGCCAGGCTTGGTTTCAGCTCCGCTTTTCTCTAGCTGTAGGCTTGCGTGCTCTAGCTCGCGAAGCGATGTCCAGGGTGGTGCTGCGTAGGCATGATCGTCATCGAGGAAGGGGCCATCGGCGCTTGTCTTGAATCGTAAGCCTCCCATGCGGTGACCATCGTAGACCCCCAGGAGGTAGTCAGACTCTCGAAGTGGCACAACTGCCCTACCCTCCTCTCGAGCTCGTTGGGCTTCCCGGCGGTCCATGAGTACTCGGCCCCATCGGTCCGGGCTGGAATCCAGGAAGAGGTTGAAGCTACCTGCTCCTTCTGGGGCGTATTGAACTCCGGTATAGAGAGCAAGCGAGGGATCCAGGTTTTGAGCGTTCGGAGATTGCAACCACTCCTTGTCGTACTCAAATGCAAAGATCTCTCTACCCCTTCCAGGAGAGGCGTACAGAGTACCGAGCCTCTGCGGGTTCTCCATACCGATCCAGTCGGCCCACACCTCGATGCGCTTTCTCTCTCCCTTTCGCATGGTGTGCTCTACGTGCGCCTCATTTTGGGCGCACGCTCCTTTGGTTTGAGCTCAGAGTCTTGCAGCTTTCGCCCCAACACATCATCCCTTCCCAAGTGAGCAAGGTCCTCCTGGAGCCCCAAGGCGGCAAGAACATTGACGTAGGCACCCATGGCTACGCTCCCATCGCCACGCTCGATGGAGCGTAGGGTCGGAAGAGATATGTCCGCTCGCTCCGCTACGATTTGGCTTGAGAAGCGCCGTCGTAGCCTAGCTAGCCTTAGGTTCTCTCCCACTTGGCGTAGAAGGCGCTGTGCCGAGGGTAGAATGACAGGTGTACGCTTGGCCATAACAGCAAATATAATTACCAATAAAATGCTTTATTGCAACTTTATTTTCACCTATTTTAAGAGCACGTGCGTGTGGTCGCAGCAAAAGGGGCATGCGGAGTGTATCGATGCGTTTCTGCGGGCGGTGCGGGGAGAGGATGTTGTGCTCCCTTCGTGGGAGGAGATCCGGAATGTTACGCGGGCTACTGTGTTGGCTCGGGAGGCTGTTCGCAGTGGGGTTGCGTTTCGGGTGTAGGAAGGCGGCTGTGTCGGTCGCCGTTTGTTGGACCCCACCTCTGAGCCACCTTCGCAATCGACATGATCGTCAAATGCAGGCGTATGTCGATGGTGCCAACGCACGGCGACCGACAGGGTCGCCCTCCCCGGGGATTCGGGGAGGGTTGAAGGCTCTGGCGCGGACGGCAGCACGCCGTCCCTCCTGGGCCATCGGCGTTTGCGATTTCAGCGAGCTAATGAACAAAACGTCTGAATTTGAGCAAATATCTTTTCTGCTCTCACCCGTTCGGACCGATGTAGGCATCCATACACTGCATCTATGAAATCCTGGTCTTGCAATAGGACGCTGAATTGATTGCGAAGGAACCCTCTCACTTCCCTATCGGCCGTTACCA
This sequence comes from Bdellovibrionota bacterium, assembly GCA_044351795.1. Lineage (GTDB taxonomy): Bacteria > Bdellovibrionota_C > UBA2361 > UBA2361 > OMII01 > OMII01. The sequence continues at coordinate 51,686 of JBILFA010000001.1, forward strand.
GCTTATCGACGAAATTACTACAGCCGTCGATTACCAATACTATATCTTCAATATCGCTGGAGCCGCGGTAATCGTTCTGGCCCCGCGAATGAAAGGCCTCAAGCTTGGTCGCGATGAAACATGCAAGAGATAGTATCTTTATCTTGGTACCGGAGGGCAGCGAATACTCCTGACACTCTTGATATCCCTTGTCATACCATCTGTTCGAAAAACCAAGTATGTCTTCCGCCAAGGGCATGACATCAACGGTTATGTTTTTATAAATCCATCGGCAGATCGGGGCTCCAACCCTGGAATCATTTGCAAAGCCTTTTCGTCACAGCTCATAGGAGAGTTCGTCGAACTGCTTTTTGGATCCTACTTCCACGATGCAATCGACATCCTCAGTAGGGCGAGATTCAGGAGCTCCCTTACTATCGATATACAAGGAGGCAGTGGCTCCACCTACGAAAACAGCCTGACTCAACAGTTACCCGAGGCCTGCTGCTACTATCTCTAATCTTTCAATATTGGTGTTCATGCGATTGGGACACAGTCACGCTACACCGCCAAGCTCAACTCCGAACCTCTTTTCGAGTTCTCGCTTGGCAATCTTCTGCTCACGGACCCTACCTATACGTAGGGCATCGACTAATGAGAGAAGCTCGTGCAATTCTCTATCCTTGGACGCCGCGAATGGCGCGCTCGAATAGAGGGGCGTTACCGAGTGCCCCCTGATATCTCCATCAGGGAATGGCCACACGTACTGATCTTCCTTTGCGCTCACGATACCCTTTGAAAGTGGTAGTGCGGAATGAGCAGTCGCTATACCTCGAACCACCGGACCAAGCTCGACGGGAAAAACATACTTCAATCCATACACAAGAAATTCCAAGGCATTCCGCTTAAGCACCGCTTTCTTATCAGAGCTCAGTAGTTGGGATCTGACGAGCCGCTCGAGCCCATGCGAAATCTCTGAGGGGCTTACCCCTACATCTACCGCTAGATCAATCACTCTGGGGGTAGCCTCCAAGGTGAGTATCTTGAGCAGTATCAGGATATCTTGTGGTTTTAACGGTGAGGTTCTTCGCATAAGAGATCTTGCCTCCTCCATAACTATCATACTATGCATTTTGTGATTTGCAAATTGCAAATCACAACACAAATAGTTTTAATAATTTACCCCCATCTCAGGCGACACGGGCGCTGTTACCGGATCGTATGAGGGGTAAATTGCCATGTCTTGAGATGCCCCATTGCGCCGGCTCACTTTTCGCTTGGGTTTGCGGATGGGTCGATTGGGAACATTCACTACTTTGCCAACGGTAGTCGTAAGGTGCCTAAGGAAGCGAGGCAAAACCCCTCCCTGCTGCGAAAGCGGATCTTGGGTTGCTCTTCAATTTTCACGACGGTGAAAAATCCTCAATGTATCGCAGCGGGCAAAGTCGTGACAGTCACGACTTTACCACTTTTGGCCGACCCATTTTAGGAGGGTGAGCCATTACCCCATATTCTCTCTCCAAAGAATCGAGAAAGTCCGTCGTACCCGTGGGCAGGTCGCGGAATGTACATCTCCTCAGTTGAGCTACATCCTCAGGATTCTCGCTGACAGCCAGCCATGATTCCCAATCCGTCTTGCTCCGGAGTCTTTCGGCGTAGGGGCCCTCGGTCGAAATGAGCGGGTCAGCGCTGCCTGCGCAGTGAGCACGAGCGCTCGACCATGCATAATCGGTTGCCTGCCGCACCATATGGGCCTTGACTGGATTCTGCAGAATATAGCGGACGGCAGTCCAAAAGAATCGGTCGTCAACGGGACTGGAGTAAAACCGAGCTTGCCAGAGGTGTCCGGTCCAGCCACCCCTGGCGTTAATGTACTCTGCGTACCGCTTGTGCGAGGTTTGGAATGTCCACTGCAGAGAATCCTTTTCCAATGGTACCACGAGGTGGTGCACATGATTTGTCATCAGCGCATAAGTCAAGACTTGGGCGCCGTGCCGGGCTGCGCTCTGAGCCAAAAGGTTTAGGTAAACCTCCCTATCCCCATCACAGAAGAATACATCCTGCCTGCGCCCCCCGCGTTGGGTCACATGGTGTGGAATGTTTGGAATTACGATTCGACCGCGTCTTGCCATGCTGCTAATTCGGCATCCAAGGGCAGAAGTTGCGTAAAGTGGGAAAGTCGTGGCTGTCACGACTTTCCCGCCAAGCTGTACTCGCTCGAGAGAGTATTTGGAGGGGGGTTAAGAAGCGTCTGCGAAGCGGACATACAGCTGCGGTTCCCGGCTAGTTTGGAGATGCTATCAAGTTACCGGTAGGTTATGCGGCTGGGAGTAGTTCAAGTCGCGTACTCTTCGGATATAGTATTCCGTTTGGGATTGATGGGGTGTTCAGGGCGGCGGGGGTTGCGGGCGCAACTGCTCGGCTGTGTCAAAGGTCTCCTTAGGCGCTAGATCTGCCCGGATACGATCGAAATGGACGGTTTTGGACGATTTCTGCTCTGTCGAAGCAGGGGGGGGCGCCTTGCTTCCCGCTGCTAATTCGGCATCCAAAAGCAGAAGTTGCGGAATGTGGGAAAGTCGTGGCTGTCACGACTTTCCTTATGTCACACCTTTGGAGACTCCTGCATAACCGAAAAAGATACATTCAGCCCGTTAAACAGGAGGCGTAAGGAAATATGGGACCAGTTACTCAAGGAAATCGTGAGCAACAGAGCTCAGGGACAGTTGCAGCAGTAAATAGCTTGAACGATGCCACCACACCTTCTATCGACCGCCGTGGTTTTGGGATAAGACTCGCAGCTGCAGCGCTAACTGCCTTGGTCGGGACAACCGTTCCAACCTCCGCTAAAGCTCAGGAACCAGAGCCAGCCCCGGGGACAACCCCAGAGAAAGCCCCCGAGACAGAGGCTAAGAAGGAACCGAGACCCGGCATCGATTCTCCTCTCGATATGGCAACTGTGACCGTGCCGGACCATGTCTATGACGAGGAAGCCGTTCGGAAACCGATTGAGAAGGCGGGCCTTGGTCTCTTTTCTGCCCCTTCAGCAGGATCAGCGCTTCAGGTGGCCGCACTCGCGGTAGAGAAGGTTGGTAGGGAGAATATTCCAGAAGGTCATGTGATGATGATCTCTGTGACCGGCGCTAAAGGAGAGCGAGAGTTCGTCATCGATCCTGCGAAGGTGCCGAGGAGCGATTTCGATCAGAGAGACTACGACGAGGCTATTAGAGGGCCCAATAGGGATGCTGATCTGGCCGATTTCGTTGAATCTCTTTCGAGAGGGCGCCTTGGTATAGAACTCTCGGTCAGTGGCAAGCGGCTAGGAGATGACCCCTCGGTCACCTTCGAGTTCGTAAAGAGGGGCTACGGCACACCCGCTACTCTATCTGTGCAGTTTATCGACCCTGCAACGATTAGGGCAGCCGGTCCTACGGAGTAACTAGTACCCCCCTAGCACCTCGGCCGCAAAGTTCTGCGCCTGTCGGCAGCGTCGTTGCGGTCGAGGTACTAGGAATTTCTGTAGTAGCACTCGGGCTCAGAGCCGCTCAAACCGGCTGGCCGGAGCGCGCATCTGCGTGTGCAGCTCCTGCATCTCACTTAGGGAACGATCCCCGTTGGCCTGTACCTGTGCCGCGGGGGTGCTCCCGTTTACTCACAGGTTCGTAACGCGCTAATTGTACTTGCATTTTGATTCCACTCACGAATACTGATGTAGAGGGCCCCGTTTAGCCTTGTATCAACCGGAATAGAGCCGAGCGAGCCGAGATGACCGGAGAGTCCGCGACCGCGCCGATAGGATCAGACGAGATCGATTTCATAAACTACCTCAATGTGGCGCTCATGCTCGTGGCGCTCATCCTCGCTGCGTACATGCCGTTTGAGGTCTTCATATTCGCGTACGCTGTGCTCGGGCCGTTGCATTACCTGACGGAGATCTCGTGGCTTCATGACCGACAGTACTTTGCTTCGGGAAGGTATGATTGGCTCGTTCTTATCCTGCCGATACTTCCACTCTTAGCGGGATTCATTTCTCCCCACCCTGGGATAGCCTCAGTGGATATCATGCTTCTAGCGGGTAGCTTCGGTGCTGCCGCGGGGATGGCCTTCTGTCGCGACTGGAGGGGTAAGATCACTTTGGCTCTCATTGGTCTCGCAGTAGGTTGGCTCGGGAGATCATTTGGGGTGATCACAACCTTGATAGGTGGACTTCTCCCTACCATCATTCACGTGTACATCTTCACCGGTCTTTTTATCGTCTACGGCGCGCTCAAGAGCAGGCGCGTTAGTGGCGGTATTTCAGCGGTCGTGTACTTGGCGGCACCTCTTCTATGCCTGTATGTGTTCACGACGCCCGACAGCTATCAAGCCAGCCGGTACGCTCTCGAAGCATCACGGCCCTTTCACTGGTTGTGCCACTACTTGAATAGATCCTTGAGTCTGTCGCTTGATAGCTCCGATCTCGAGGTTGCGATGCGGTTCCTAGCGTTTGCATATACCTATCACTATCTCAACTGGTTTTCGAAAACGCGCGTTATCAATTGGCACAATATCTCACGGAGACGTCTAACGCTCATATTCGGTATCTACATTCTAGCAGTTAGTGCGTACGCGATTAGTTATGAGCTCGGGTTTGTTGTGCTGTTGGCGTTGAGCGCAGGACATGTGTACCTAGAGTTTCCACTGAATTTCAGGTCAGCGCTGGGGATAGTATCAGAGTTGAGGTCGATCGCTCGAAACGGCCGGTGAAAGATCGCAAAGGTCGTGCCTGACAGGAGATTGCTCTTGATGGCAAACATACCCAGGCTTCAGTTACCGAAGTACAAGCATAGAGCTTACGCGTTGTCGTAGGGATAACTACAGGTCGGTATTTTTTTCGATATGTTAGTACGTGATACTCAATACGGTCGTTTCACCGTTGTTTTTCACAACGCGGAACCCTCTGATGCTGTACAGGCGCGTGCGGAGCAGCTGCTAGACAAGTTGCTTCGTTTCCAGCCGAACATCATTCGGGGCACTCTGACTATTGAGGGGCGGCACAGACACCATCACCAAGGGAACCTCTTCCACGTTTCTCTTCTTTTGCATGTGCCTGGAAGGGAGATCGTCGTTAGCCGCGATCCGGAGCTCAACCATGCTCACGAAGATGTGTATGTAGCGCTGCGCGATGCCTGCGATGCAGCGCGCAGGCAATTAGAGGCGCTCGATCAGGTCTCCGGCAAGGGAGCACGGCACGAGGCCCATCGATCCGGGAGACGAGATAAGGGCGATGGAAGCTTGGCCGGTTGAGGTCGGCCCGCTCGTTGGCGGATGTAGACAGGAAGGCGTGACCCCTTCTACTTCAGGGAAGCAAGCTACCGCCCCGCTTCTGCCTCTATCTCTTGAACAAATCGAGCGACATCATCGAGTTCCTCAAGGATGGTTTCAACCTTCTTGGTTCCGACTGATCCTGTTACCTGAAAGCCGACCTCTGCTCGCTCCACATAGAGGCAGGCGCATTTTCGTGCCTGGCAATCAAGGTACCACGAGTTACGGAGCGCCGCTCGGCTCGACTTTGTCACGAGCAGAAAGCCCCTCGAGCGCGCTATCTGGAGTCTTTCGATCTCATCCTGTCGCAGCCGATGTCGGATCTGGCGACTTCCAACCCGGCCGCGCGAGGGACGTCCTCGAATGAGCCTCGCTACGTCGTCTTTTGATGCTTCTTTTCTCTTACTCATGCGATCCCTCAGGGGGCGAAAAGAGCGCCAGTTGGTTAGTATGACCTTTCTTGGTGGAACGTCTGGATGCAGGAGATGTGCGGCCGCGGCGAGCACGGCTGCCGTGTTTGCGTAACGTATCATTCACTGAGCTCTTCGTTTCAGCGCGTCTGCGAAATGCGGTCAAGGTCTCACGAGCCGTACGCACGGCGAGTTGGTGTTCGGCAATTCTGGCTGGATACGAGTCTCCGGGCTCGAATCCGTACTCGCGCTGTTCGATAGGGGTGAGCTTCCACGGCTCATGGACGATTCTTCCCGGTACGAGTCGCAGCTCAGGCACCCATTGTCGCACGAAATCTCCACTGGGGTCGTGATCATAGCCCTGCTTCACCGGATCGTAGATCCGGATAGCGTTGATTCCGGTGGTGCCTGACTGCATCTGAATCTGGGGATAGTGGATCCCGGGCTCGTAATCGAGGAACTGCTGTGCGAGGAAATCCGCAAAGAGTCGCCAGTCGAGGAAGAGATCGTAGGCTGCAAAGCTTACCAACATGGCGCGCATACGAAAGTTGAGCCAGCCCGTTGCTCGTAGGTACCGCATGCACGCGTCGACAAAGGGGTAGCCGGTCTGACCCTTGCACCACGCGAGTAGGTACTGCTCGTTGCCGATGCGGTCGCGCATGGCATCAAGCGATCGTATGAAGCACTGATGCTCGATCTCCGGCTCACTTTCGAGCTTCTGAATGAAGTGGCAATGCCAGTGCAGTCGCGCGTCGAAGGCTCGTAGAGAGCGGAGCCAGGCGCCGCGCTCCTGTGCAGGAAGCGATCGCACCTCTTGCTGTCGTCGTCGCGTTTCGGCGACGACGGTTCGCATCGAGACGTTCCCCCACGCAAGGTACGGGCTTAGCCGAGAGCCGTGATGAGCTGCCGACACCGGACTCGAGATTCCTCCCGAGTACCCTTCCCCGCGAAGGTAAATGAACGACCGTAGACATTGCTGCGCTGCGCATTCTCCTGGAAGCTGGTGTAGTGATGAGGGCGAAAAATCCGAGGGAGCATCCGGGATAGAGCCCGGCTCGATATGTACAGGCGACAGCTTCTCAGGACGCCCTTTAGTCGCCTGACACATGAAGGATTCCCAGAGCTCACTCCATCTGTCCCTGCTAGCCAATCGGCGGATGACACCGAACTGCCTACACTCATTCCACGTGATGCCGTGCGTGCGACACCACTTCAGTACTTCGAGATCTCTAGCGTAGGTCGCTCCATTGCCCGTTTCCTCGTGTGACCACAGAACAAACGATCCGTATCGAATGCGGATATCTTCGAGCACTTCGCATATCTTTCCCGACCGAACTACCAGCGGCTGCCCGAGTGACGCGAGCTCCGCGCGGAGTTCGCGCACCGATTCGGTGACCCACCAGCAGTGTCGGGCGCTCATGTCCGTTGACTCCCATACGTCGGGCTCAAAGACATAGAGCGGTAGTACCGGCCCACTAGCGGCAGCCAGCGTCAGAGGCTCATGGTCAGCTACACGCAGGTCACGTTTGAACCATACTACCTGCACTGTTTCGTGATGCTTCACGGGTATCGCGCTGCTCCAGGGTCGAGGAAGATCTACCTTTAACAGGCTGCGGAAAAATGCTCTTCTGCTGCGAAGCCATTTTTCCGCAGCCTGTTAGTCTGCACACTCCACTTGAAGCTCATTCGTTAGAGCATTCGAGCCGAGCGCAAGAATAGTATCCACCGATACTTCAAGCAGGCTCATGACGGCGAGGTCAGGAATCGCAACGGTGCTCTGCACATTAATTCCGATTGCGGGCATCCCTGCTGATTTTATCCCCTCAATTCCAACCTCGGCATCTTCGATACCGACACACTCCTCGGGTCGCAGGCCAAGCCCCTCGGCACCTCGGAGAAATATCTCCGGATCCGGCTTGCCGTTCACGAGGGTACTGGGATCGACTATAAAATCAAAGCTATCCGCAATCCCGAGGCGCGAAAGTACCTCCGGCGCATTTTTGCTCGCGGATACCAGAGCTATCTTCAATCCGTGCTCCCTAAGTTCTTGGAGTAGCTCTCGCGCATTAGGTAAGAGGTCTTTTTCGGACATCGTTTTCAAAAGTGTAAGGTAGAATCCGTTCTTCCGATCAGCGAGCTCAGCTTTTCTGCCCTCGTCGACCTGCACTGCTCCGATCTTCAAGATGAGTTCGAGGGAATCCATGCGGCTAACCCCTTTCAAGCGCTCGTTTGCAGCCCGATCAAAGGGTATCTCCAGCTCGTCGGCCAACTGCTTCCAAGCCAAGAAATGGTACTCTGCCGTGTCGGTCAACACACCGTCGAGGTCAAATAGGACTGCCTTGATTTTGGAAGGGACAGATTTGGTACTCATTAGCTCTCCAGAGTCGTTAATTGATGACATCGCTCTCTTAGTGAACACTATTTTGAGGCGGGTTAGAAGGGCATGGGTGGATGTCGTGTGGTGTTATCTGCGTAAGCGCCTGAGAAAAAAGCAAAAACAATAGCTTACGACCGACTGCTGCCCTGCTCTCAAGAAAGTGGTCGTGGTGTAAAAATATATGCTATTGTTGCCCTGCCTTCGGTTTGGGATTGCGTCTCGGTCGGCACTTTTTGAGTTTCCCTTTAAGACATAATACAGGAGGTCCAATTATGATGTGGTCTCGCTCTCATTCCCCCGGCCCCCAGAACCGGCTTACGCAGTACTTCGAACAGCTCGATCGAGCTACGCCGGCCTTCGAGCAACTGAATCTGCGCTCGAGTTCCAAAGAGTCTAGCACTAATTCAGTTACCAACCTGACTAAGAGGTTCGCCTCCGATGGGCATTTCGATTCAATAGGTGAGTTGGCAGATCTCATCGTAGACCGGGAAGAGTACGATACCGGGAGGGCTCTACTTCACCAAGCAGGCTGTGCTTTGGCTTCCGTACTCTCAGAGGATAGTACCGTTCTGTTCTTGAAGCAGGTGGCCGATTGGAAAGAGAACGCGAGGCAGATTCTTGTTGCTGAGATGATTGAGGCTCGGCAGCTTGAGCCGATAACTCATCGCCCTATAGCTGAAGAGTTGATTAAGCTTGTGTGTGCACATCCGCTGACACGGGTAGCGGGGGCAGCCGGTGCTTGGCTCGGTGCCAGCGCCACACCGGACGATGGTGGTGGAGAGATTGCCCAGGCAGCTATCCGAGAGTCAGCTAATCGTCTTCACACGGCTATTACAGCAATGTGGGATCCTGCTACTCACCTAGCAACTCGGGTCCGCACTAACAGTGTGCATCCGTGCGTTACGCTCGCTCGCATCGTTGTTGAGAATTGCTCAGAACCGCGTACGAGCGATATTTACCGCTGCCTGATGATTACCCAACGTCCGTGTTCGCCGGGAATACTACTGCTGGGTGCGTTGACTCAGAGCATCGATAAAGTGCTCTGTCGTGAGCGGTTTAGTGAATCCCAGTTGGAAGCGACCAAGAAGTTACTCAACGACCCAGGAATCGGTCCGATACTCGAGCGGCAGTTCGGATCTAACCACTACGCTCCGCCTGAGTCCGGCGTTTAAACCAGTCAGGCTACCTGTGGGTAGCCTGACTGCCTTTGGGTAGCCCGAAGTTATTTTCTCAAATCATCGTGGGTGGACGATCTCCTGGCCGCTGCGCAGTTGCATGCGCTTGCCGTAGAGCTCGACTTCCATCTCCGGCCCCTCCCGATGCACGAGTCTCACCTCAGATTCATCGATGCTGACTGCTATCTTGGTACCGTGCCAGGTAAACGGGAAAGATATCTTACTGAGCTGTTTCGGTAAGGTCGGAGCGATGGTGAAAATCGGGCTCTCCAGTGCGGGACGGATCCCACCAAAACCAAACACGATGTTCATCCAATTCGCTGCTGCACCTGCAATATGAATCCCTTCAGCAGGTCCACTACGGGTAAAGTCGATGTCGACCGTGCAGCTCTCCTTCCAAAGCTCCCAGGCATGATCAGTCATTCCAAGCCGACAGGCCAAGATACTGTGAATACCCGCAGAGAGGGAGGAGTCGTGAGTCGTGTACGGCAGGTAGTAGTCCCATGCCTGCCGAACCTCTGCATCATCGAAATCCTTACCGAACATGAACATCATCATGAGCACATCGGCCTGCTTGAGATTCTTTGAACGGTAAAGCCGCTCTTGGGATACTTGAGACGCATAGGTTTTCGAGCGGTTTTTCCAGCGCAGGTCGAAGTTCGGTTCCGCCAAGCGCTCGAATCCCTCGTTCTGTAAGATGAGTCCATCAGCTCTGCGAAGAATCGGCAGAGTTTCGGATAGCAGCTTGAATTGTCTTATTTCCTCGGGAGAAGCTCCGGCTTCCGCGCCAACCTCAGCTGCCAAGGCCAAGGCATACTTCACCACCTTGTTCGTGTAGGCATTGTTGTGCGTAATGGGTCCGTATTCATCGGGACCCATCACACCGAGCAGTGCCGGTTGCCCATCAAGCATATCGATTCGAGCCGCCCAGTAGCGCGCGCTTTCAACGAGAACCCGAGCACGTCCGCCCGAAAGGTAGTCGCTATCGTCAGTTGCCGCTGCGATGTGTGAGAACGCATACGCTATATCGGCGGTGACGTGGATTTCGTGATCGCGATACTGCCACACAGCGCACGATTCAATTCCACTCCTATCGGACTCCCACGCAAACCTTGCACCCGGATATCCGTAGCTCGCGGCGTTTTGTTTCGCTGCCTCCAAAGTTCGCACGCGAAATTCCATCAACTGCTTGGCGCGCTCGGGCTCGGTGTAAAGAAAGAACGGCACCAGATAGACTTCCGTATCCCAGAAGAAACGTCCAAAGTAACCCTCACCGGCGTAGCCCTTCGCGTCGATGGCTACCCGCTCATCACGTGGGTGGCTTCTCAGCAGATGATACAGGGATGTTCTAAGGGCCAGCTGAGATTCCTCATCACCCTCAACGACGATGTCGCATCCATCCCATCGTCTCTGCCATTCGAGCGCATGCTCCGAGAAAAGATCCTTATAGCCTACTGCTATTGCATCATTGAGCTCTGCCGTAAGGTCTCGAGAGGGTGTGTCTTGAGATGTTCCAACGACCGTGAACTTGAGAAACTCCAGACGCTCACTTCCAGATGCGGAGTGCGTCAGCGTGTGGCTTATATAGCCGTCATCGAGGTTTCTCAGAGCACGAGATCCCTTTCCGGAGATCTCCGACAGCATTTGAACGCGATCCCCGGTATCAGTCTCGATCTGACACTCGAGTCGTGTTGCCCCTACTGGGCTGCACTGACTCTCACGGAAGTGATTGTAACCGTTCGTCCGAACATTAGAATCGATCGCGCTCTCTACGGCTATCGTGCAAGCAGTTGAGGGTTCCAAGACCAATCGTTGAACACACAGACCGGGACGAGCGGCGCTCACGAATCGTTGGAAGCTAACGGCGACTGTTCCGTTGTCGGTGTGCCACAGCAACGAGCGTGAAAGGGTCGCAGTTCTCATGTCGAGGCAGCGTCGATAGTCGCTATACTTCGACGTGGTCATATCGAGGCGCTTGCCATCGACGACCGGCACCAAAAGGGCGAAGAAAGGAAGGTTTATCAGCTCGCTGTTCAGAAGCCGGTGATGCCCGTACAGGCCGGGAACAAAGGTGCCCCATCGGGCTTTGAAATCGACGAACTCTTCGGAGGTAACATTCGCAGGCATGCGAGTGTAGGTGACATCTTGAAGTGCATCAGCTATGTGTTCTTCGAGCGAGCCGCGTATGTGCAGATAGCCGCTGCCGAGTGTGAACAGCCCTTCGAACTTCCGATTGTTATCGGAATCGAAAACCGTCTCAACGACCCTCCAACCTTCCTCAAGACGTATCGGATTCATTGTGCCCTCCCAAGAAGTCATGCTCCGCCTTCCCTTACCATACTGGAATGAGGGTTGGTAGAGAATCTGTCCTAAAGGGCCCTGCCAACCCCTTCGACAACTCCCGCCAGATCGTAAAAGCCGCGAAGATAAATGGTTCCTGGGGCGACCCTGGCCGAGCGCTCATCGTTCCCTCCGTGAGGGAGGTCGAGAAGAAAGGCCTGATTCGCGCCAGGGCGTTCAGAGATATAGCGAAATGCAGGGATGTCGTTCTCGCCATCGCCAAAAAACAGGAACTTGAAGTGATCTTCTGTCCGCCCCGACAAAGTCGAAATGATGCGCGAAATCGATGACATTCCGTCGAATTTCGTAACTCCCCCACCTAAATCCGCCGTCCAGAGCGGTGAGCCATCCATAGGTTCGGTGACAAGACAGAGAACTCCGGCGTCATGAGCCTTGGCCTGTAGTGCGCGAACAAAGCGCTCCCCTGAACCATCACTCCCTTCGAGCACTTTGACGTACGCGCTCCCCCACCGGACACACGCCTCATTAGTGCGTTCCGGAGATGAGTGCTTCGACATTTCGAACAATCTTTGAAAATGCTCGGGTTGTGTGTTGTCAGAGACGCTACTGCTCCACTGTTCCGACGCGATACCGCACTCAGTGCACGCGGGCATTACGACCGCCTCGCGAAGACGATCTACCGAGACGCGTGCAAGGTTAACTACTGTTAATCCCGACTGAGAACGGTCTATCTTGAAGCCCGCATCTTCGAGTTTGCGCTCGAATCGGTCCGGGAGCTTATCACAAAACACCACCGCTCCGTTCTCAGCGGCGGATACGCCGAAAAGGTCTCGACCATCGCTTGCACGAAACCCTAGGTTGAGGATCCGACGAACCTCGAGCAGCGATCGCGAGGTACACAATCCTCCTATACGTTCGGGCTGACTCAAGAGTGGGCTGAGTGTTTCGCTACCGTGAGTTGCAATGTGAGTGAAATGATCTTCGTCATTGGGAAAGCGGGGCGTCAAGGTGCCGTCGAAATCGCACGTGATGACGGTCGGTTGCACAGCACTTCTCGAGAGGTTTTCAAGCCACTGCTCGAGACGTGATCCATTACTAACTGAGGGCGATAGCATGCTCTTTGTTTGCCTCAAAAGCGCTGATTATTACATTGCACGTCCAGAGTAGTGAGGACTACGGCACTAGTCAAAACTCTAGGTAACGTGTGACGTTTTACCCTCTCGTGTATGATATGTCATGCTATGAAATCCGACTAGAAAGCAGAGTGCTTCTTGTCAGTTGACAAAGAAGCAGGCCAGCGATACTTGTGGGGTCTTCGTTAACTCTTTGTTGAGTTGCTGGATACTTAAGTTACTGCAGCAGCTGTAGCTTCTAGGGTGTTACTGTACTTTGGGTTCTTGCCCGTTTGCTACAGAGACTTGTTCGGCAACGCTCGCTTGTCCCACTTTTCCGGGACGCATAATCGTAAATTCATTGTAAGGACCGTGGCGTTAGCACCCTTTTGGCTGATTGCTGATGCCGCAAGCGTTTCTTGCTCGATAATAGTCTACGACACGTAAGTAGCTCAAAGCACGGGGGATCCATGTCTTCAGTATTCACAAACGGGGCTTTCACGCCTCCAGGACTTCGACAAGAACCGGTTGTCATCAACTCTCACATGTTTCAGGACTCCTTCGGAGCCCTCCCAGGGCGAACTAACGGTGTGGGTGGTTCTGCAACGGTGCATGCGCGGCAGGCTTTGGAGCTGGGAGATAAAGGGGTCATGGTGGCCCCGGCGGGCGATCCTGCACTTACTCTGAAGGATATCACCCTTCCCGCTGCAGCTTACGGTTTTCACGGAGAGTCCAAAGAACGCCACGACGACTGGTATGAACCTGGCAACAAGGCGTTCTTGGTCGAGCAGGTCTTGGGAACAATAACCGGACGCAATGACATTATCTATGCGCATATGCCGATCAGCGGACAGGTAGCGCTGGAGCACGTACAACAGCACAACAACCCGCTGGTATACCTCGGACACGCATGGGAGATTATTTCGGCAACTTTCTTTCCGTCACGGGATCTTAAGGTAGAGCGCCTACTAAGCGAGTATGCGATCATCTCGCACCTTGCAAAAAAAGGTGGTGGGATCATCGTGACCAACTCTAAATGGGAAGCAGACACGATTGCGGAGGCGTACTCACAACCCCCGACGGAGCGTCACCTCAGAGAATTCATGCTGCGCTGCACAGGCGCGGAATTGACCGCGCAGCAGGAACGTCAAATAAGCATTGCGTGCGGGTGCGCTGGCAGGAACTTCCAGGCTTTGGGGGCGCTGCCGTCCAAGGACCAGATCCGAGGCCTGTGTGTTCCGAATCCGATCGGAGTGGACACGAATGACTTTAACCCCACGCGGCGCGCGCACCTACGGCAGCTGAGGCGCATCGAGCTTTTGAAAAATCTCAATATCGACGGTGATGCCGTAGTTATCGGGAGTGTAGGTCGCATCCATCCCCAAAAGGACCCGATGGAGAGCATTAGGGTTTTTCACAAGGCCTACGATATTCTCGGCTCCAATAGGCCTAAAATGCACCTTCTCCTCGCGGGCCCGGGCGAGGTGAACCAAACAACGGGAGAACCCAAGGGTTACTTCAAAGACGTTGAGGAGTATCTACAGACTAAACATGGTGAGATTCGCCACCTTGTTCATATCCCAGGTAGGCAAGAGTGTCCGGTGACGATCAACTCACTCTTGGATGTTCGGCTCGATACCGCAGAATTCGAGACTTGGGGTCTCTCCCTGCAGGAAGCCCTTGCCATGGGAGTGCCATCGGTCGCGCGAAGCAACCCGGTCTACACTGAGCTGTACAAGGGCACCGGCATGGTTGTCGAAGAGTCTACCGAGGGTTTGGCAACGTCTCTCGCCAAACTTGCAATATCCGCGGACGACCGAGAGAGTTACGGTCAGACATGCGAAAAGATTGGCAGCCGCTATGATTGGACTGACTCCGTGGAGAAGTTGGGCAAGAACGTGCTGAGTAAGTTGGGCGTGGATTTGAATCTGCGGTCCGGCTCGAGGAACAATTAGGCGCTTTTGCTCGGGGAGCACGCTACCGTAGAGGGGCGCTTGATAAGCGCGGCATTCGACGATGTAGGTATCTGCTCGAAAGAGAACACCTTCAAGAGGCATTCATGAAGCGAGCGGCATGGTCCATGCCGCTCCTGCTTCCTTTTTTCATGACCCACCGACTTCTCTGTCGATGAGCCTTTTGTAATTGTGAGGACTACTTGCTTGCCCTATTTTACGGGGCTAAGCTCCTCTTTCTCACAGTTGAGTGCCACCTACCATGCTATTCTATTTCCTGATCTTTGCGGCATTTCTCTTTGCTATCGTTCTTTGTACACATGGAGTCGTCAGAGCCGCGCTTAAGGTGGGTCGTGGAATCGATATTCCGACCGTTACCTTGTCATTAGTGCTTGGAATCCCCCTGTTTCTCCTCTCCTTTTCACTGGTGGCTCGTGTCATTGCTCCCTACCAGTTTGCTTTACCACTAACGCTGTTGCTTCTCTTTGGGGCGGGGTGTTGCGCTAATCGTGGTTCGAATAAGCCGGTGTGGTGCCTCGGTTGGTCGGACCGCGTGTGCTTGAGTTTCTTTGGAATGCTCGCTCTTTCGAGCTATCTCTTGAGAACGTATTGGCCTGCGATTCACTGGGAAAATTCGGTGGTACGGATCGGTGTGGAGCGGATGTTTAACCTTTCACTCCAGCAATCGTTCCTTCACGCAAGGGGCTGGCCGGTCGAGAACCTGTGGTTGTACGGGGAGCCGCTTGATTACCATGTGCTGTTGCGTGCCCTGCCTGGGCTTACGAGTTGGATTGTCCGCGCTGTGACGGGAGACGCTATGTCGGGGGGGGTGATCTACCTTCTCACAGATGCGCTCTATCTTTCACTCGCTCCAACTGCTTTGCTCGCATGTGCTCTCATTACGGTACCGCTGGTCTATCCGCAGGTTGCGAGGGTCAAGGTTGCGCTGCTGTCGGGGCTCTTCGCACTGCTGGCGTTTCTGACCCCTAATGGAACTGCGCTCGCAAAGTCGCTTCGTTTTTTCTTTTTCGGGACGGGCTCCGACGATTTTTGGCGGCTTCAGCATGCAGTAGTACCAGGCACGGTGAGTTATTTCCCCTTCGGGCTTCTCCTGAGTGGAGAGAGTCATTCCTATGCACAGGCTCCTTTTCTGAGCGTTTGCTGGTTAGGGCTCACCATCGTGTACGTCGCTGGGACCAAGAATTTCACTCTGACAACTATCCTAGCCGCGCTTGGAGCCATGATTACGCAGAGCCACCCAGCCACGGCGATGGTGTGCGCGCTCGTGTCGCTTCCACTGTTTACGTGGGATGCCGTGTGGCCTTTTTGGAGGAGAGAGGAGCGTCCGTGGCGTAATGGCGCGCATTCGCTCTTGCTAGGATTCCTGGCGGGGATACTACTCATTCCGATGTATCTGGAACACCTGCCGCCCGAGATGAAATGGGTATTCGTTAGTACCTCGGTTGTCAGCTCGGTTTGGCCGTTCATAAAGGTGCACCTCTTTGCAACTCTTTGCCTGCTCATGGCAGCAGTAGCCCTTGTAGCGAGTGCGCATAGCTCACAGGGCGAGCGCCTGCGGGCTAGAGGTCTCGTGTGGCTTTCAAGCATCATGCTGTGCGCCATCTCCTTATATCAGCGGCCGATTATCGCGCTCTCAATAGTGTACGCGGGGCTCGTTGTTCTCCTGCTTGGAGCCAAGCGTCCCGTGCCCGTTCTTGTGTTGCTGGGCGCATTTCTGGTTTGGATCTTTCCGGAAGTTGCGGTAACCGACTGGGTCTATGACAACCGCACTGATTGGATTCGTTTTAATACGGCGATGCGGTTGTGGCTCGAATCTACGTACCTCTTCCCTCTGGCTGCTCTTCTTCTCGTTACGCCGGAATTCGCGGCTATGCTGGAGAAGCCTCGGGTGCGGCTGGTAGTGGCCAGCGGAGTTTTTTCATTGCTTGGCTGTGTGCTCATCTCTCTGTATGCCTTCACCACGGCGCGTATGGACCGCGCTCCCGAGCGTCCATCAGTTGATGGGTACACCTTCTTACGGGATGAGCGCCCGAGGGACTTCGAATTGATCAACTACCTCAACCAACTTCCGGGAACCGTTGTAATTGGGGAGGCGTGCGGGGACGGTTCTCATCCGCTGTTGCCGTACCATTACGGATCACCGGGGCGTATCGCAGCGTTTTCCGGTAGGCCGTCACTGTGTGGATGGGCGAGGCACACCTGGATGTTTCAACGGCGCTTACGACGTGCAAATGTAGCAAATGAGACGATTTGGCAGTCGTTTCTCTCCACTGGGGAGAGTCTCAAGATCCTCTACACAACTACAAGCGCTACTGAATCCGAGAATGAGGCTGCGCTACGCGCACTTCGCTATCTTAGGCAACGGGGAGTAACACACCTGGTTGTTGGAGAGCTCGAGAGAGCGGTGTTCCCGACTGCGGAGCCGCAGAGCATCGCGCGGGCGATTGGAGGGCGAGTTATCTTTAACCCCGCTCCGGGAATCGGAGTGGTTGAATTGCCGGGAGTGTGAGCGAGGGCTTACCTCAGACTGATTGGTAACTCCCACCGGATGACGCACGGCGGAAAGATGGTCCTGTATCGTTGATAACGAGTCGTAGGAGACAGAACGACTTTTCATCTCTTTGGAGAGAAAAAGTTAGAAGCAACACTGGCCACCCTCTTTGGTGCTCTGGGGAAGATGAAAGGCAAAAGCAAACACAGGAAAAAGAGAAGTGATCTTAGTCGCAACGGCCGGTACTGAAGATCCAACCGATGTTCTCCTTTGGGTATCTCCACACCGATAAAACCGGGTGTGACTCTCAGTGTCTTGTGCCTCTTCCCATCAACGAGAAGCTCCCAACGCGGGTGATATCCGATCTTGAAGACGACGAGTGCTGCTTCGTCGAGAGACACGACTGCTTGAACTGACTCCTGTGTCCAGCGCGACTCATTGATTCGTCCTTGCACCGGCTGCGAGCTGCTATCGAGCGGCAAAAAGTGCTGAGAGCTGAAGAGCAGACCTGGCTTAGCGCCGGAGGGGTGCGAGACTATCTCACCGTATGCTCCGCGAGCTGCTACGCCGAGAGAGACCCAGCGTGTCATGAAGCGAGCAGCATCCGCCTTACTGCCCCAGCCTTCGAACTCAAGGTGCGCAAGTGTCACTGGACTTGCTGCGGCGTACTCGTAGAGCACAAACTGCTTGTAGCTTTTACGCAAAGCCAAGAACTCCGGGGGCGTCCATGAAGGGGGCGCTATCACGTAACGGACGCCGAACAGGTCGTATCGATCGCGCTTGAGAGGATCGAATTCAAACATCACATCGCCCGCCAATCCGAATGGATGAAAGAGCATCCCCAACGCCGGTTGCCCTGCTACCATTACTCGGTGATAGATGGGCGTTACACCGGCTACCTTGGTAGTGTTAGCCCAATCCCGCGCCATCCCCGCATACACCCATCCGCGCGGGGATTGTCGCAGCAATGAAAGAAGGTCGTTTAGGTCCTGCTCCTCCTGGTCCGCATAACGGATACCTGCGATCCATGAATGCCGCAGCTTGAAGGTTTCCGCCCGCTCGGCCAGGGCCGGATACAGAATAACTACACTCAGAATGACGGCGACAAGACGGGAGGGTATCTGCCGAAATATCTCGGCGAAAGCGCGCGCCGCCATACAGATCCCAAAGATGTGCACCCCGACGATGAAACGATGCATGTGCATCGAACTCAATCCCGGCAGCGATCCGAACAACCATCCCCACACCTCGTATCCGGAAAGAAGCGATAACCAGACACCGAAGCAGGACAGAATCACCGCCGCGTAGAAGCGCTGCTCGCTGTGCGCGGAACGGAATAGGTCGAGCACGAGCAGAACAGCCCCGAGGAGCAGCATGACCGAAAGAACAGGCAAACGCCCCTGATCGAAGAGTGTCCCGTCTATGAGGTGCGTATAGGTCCACTTGATTCCGTGCGAGGCAAATTTCCAACTCGGCTCGAGCACACTCTGGTGGATGATAGCGGTGTCGGGGATGAGCGTTACGAGCTGATAGGAGATGACCAACCCACATCCAACAACGAATAGTAGGAGCCTTGTAAAAACAATTTTCTTGGGTGACTGCGTAAAAAGCAGCATGGCTGCCGCCGTGACGGTGGTGAATCCGATCAAGTGAACTGAGAGAAGATGCGACCCGCACCCTAGAAACACGAGCAAAAGCGCCGTCGGAAGGTGCCGTCCTGTTCGAAGGTAGTCGATAATGTACCCGATCGCCGGTGCCACGAACACCAATGCCCACAACTGGCTGATGATACCGTGCGTGCCCCAACTATAGTTCTGCATCCCCATGCCATACCCACCAACCTCTGCCACGAGAACAGAGAGGGCCCCTGCAAAGGCCGAGGGCACAGGAGCGCATCCGAGTTTCCGCGCCAGGGTATAGAACGACCAGGGAAGTAGCGCCGCTAAGGCGATAGTAAAAGCGGCGAGGATCGTCGGCAGAGAAACGGCCTCAAACAATGCTCGATACACCGCATACATAGTGAGGTGTGGAAGGCTCTGGTACGATCGCACAAGCGCGTGTCCGAACGGACTACCGTCAAAGATGAAGTCAAAGGCACTTCCCCCGGATTGCACAGCATCATGCATCTGCTGGATTATCGCGAGGTGAAAGGAGATATCACTGAACTGGTTCGGTCCCGCCGCCAACTCCGGCAGAAACGCCCAGAGGAGCGCAAGGCTAGACACCTTGAGCAGGCCGAAAGCTAGATACCGCTCCTGCTTATTCCCAACGTATTCATCGGATTTCATCAAGTGCTCGCTGTGGTGCGACGTGCGGAAAGTTTTTTACCAACGCACGTCCTCTCGCCGCGCTGAGGCTGTTCTGTTAGGCGACCTCTACGCTGCAAACAGTCTACATGCTACAGTTCGTCGCCTGCAACCAAACGGTCGGCACCTGAAGACACGTAGTGGACTAGGCACTAGTTGCTCTGCGCTCCCATCTTCCGAATGAGATCCTCTTGGCGTGCCCTCGCTTTTTCATGGTTCTGGTCAACTCGTAGGAGAAGACGGATCTCTTCGTAGGCACCCCGAAGGTCCCCCTGCTCTTCGAGTACCAGGCTCTGATTGAAGCGAGCGGCGTGCAGCAGATCTTGCAGCTCTGTAATCGCCACGGCATAAAGCTCCTTCGCCCGGTCTCGATTTCCATCGAGCTGTTCGACCCAGCCGAGACCAAAAAGCGCTACCGGATCCTTGCCATCCCCTTGCAAGGCCGCGTTGAAATCCTCGCGCGCCTCCTTGCGTTTCTCGGCATCGTTAGCACTTGTCGACATGAGGACTATCCCCTGGCGGCCGGGTGACGCTGCCACCGAAGCAGCAAACAATCCCTTCAAACTATCCTGAAATCCCCAGCCTACCGCCAACACAACGGCGAGTGTTACACCTATAATATTTCGAAAGTTTCCTGTCTCAGACATAATCAAGCATCCTGGAAGCACTCATATGCCGAAGAGTTCCCATATAAAGCGAAATCTCGAACGAGTGCAACACAGAGACTTCGGAGGGGAGGAGAGAGCAAATAGGTACCTGTGTAGCCAGTAGCCTCCGCCAAGAGCAACCTCGATAGACTGTCCATGACCCAGCGCCAGAAGCAATAACAGCAGGGAGAGATTAGGGACAGAAGCTGTGAGACATGGCGATTGGTCTCGAGAATGGACGTAGGAGCTCCTACAGTGAGGATATTCACCAACAGGTCCTTGTCATTTTAACTCCCGAAGTTCTGCTCCCTCAGGAGCTGTATCTCTGCTCATCAATTAGGTCACTCAGTACAGCAAAACTACCGCGCTTCGCCTGGCTCGGGTCTGAGCTAACAAGTCTTGTTTGGGTGTCGCTGCCCATGTTGTACTTGCAAGTGCGCTATATAACCGCAATAAAAGCCAACTTCCAGTACTCAATTACGCCATCTGTTGTTGGGGAAGGTCGTCTGCGCAAGGGGCCGATAAAGAATTTATTAGTGTGGCGGTGAGGTTGCATAAGACCTAAAGTATCAAGACAATGTGCTAGCAGCTTGAGCGGAGTAACATGAAAAGGGATTGTATCGTCGTGGGTGGTGGGCTGGTCGGTCTGAGCACTGCCTATCATTTTTTACTCGCACGTCCCGGCTCATCAGTCTGCGTCCTCGAAAAGGAACCGAGAGTTGCGGATCATCAGAGCACACGGAACTCGGGTGTCATTCACACCGGAGTTTATTACAAACCAGGGTCCTACAAGGCCCAGCTTTGCATAAAGGGTAGGCTTGCTCTTCTGGAGTTTGCGGCGCAACACAACATCGAACATGCAATCTGCGGCAAATTAATCGTTGCGACATCCCCCGCAGAAATGGACCAACTGACCGCATTGCATGCCCGGGGGCAAACGAACCATGTCCGAGTACAGCTCCTCACATCAGAAGAAATGAAAGAGAGGGAACCCTACGTCACGGGACTGGGAGCTATCTGGGTTCCCGACGCTGGAGTGATTGATTTTAGAGGTCTTGCTGAAGCTCTTGTTGCGCAAATTCGCTCTCGAGGAGGTGAGGTTTTAACTGGTGCCCATGTCATATCTGCTTCACGGGCGGGAGAGGAGTGGAGCCTCTCCGGGACATTCTCCGACATCAGGTCTTCGTATGTTGTAAACTGTGCGGGCCTTTACTCCGACCGGATTGCACGGGTCTTCGGAGAACGCCCTCTCGGGCAGATAGTTCCCTTCCGCGGCGAATATTATGTTCTGAAAGAATCGGCCCGGAAGCTTTGTAATAGCTTGATTTACCCCGTACCAGACCCGCGCTTTCCCTTTTTGGGCGTTCACTTTACGAGACGATTTGACGGGTCTGTGGAATGTGGGCCAAATGCGGTTCCAGCTTTCACCCGAGAGGGATATTCTTGGCGAGAGTTTCACTTAACTGATGTCGCCGATATGCTCGGTTTTTCCGGATTCAGGCATCTGGCGCGACGCCATTGGCGGATGGGCGCCGGTGAAATGTATCGCTCTGTTTTCAAGAGTGCATTCGTGAAAGCCCTTCAGAAGCTCGTACCGGCGGTAACTGCGGAAGACCTCGTTCCAGGCGGTTCTGGAGTAAGGGCACAGCTTGTTCAGCCCGCGGGTGAATTGGAACAAGACTTCGCATTCTCGGAATCGCCAGGGGCGTTACACGTACTCAATGCACCGTCCCCCGCCGCCACGAGTTGCCTCGCGATTGGGGAGGAGGTAGTGAAGCGGATTTTAGGCGAAAAAAGGAATGCGCGCGCAGCAGAAGCAGGCAGAGTATTTTAGGCTCACCGGGGCTGATCGGGAGATCTGACTGATGGCCAAAACAGGTCATCAGGTATCGGATATCGTGGATACTCTGGTCGGAAAATATGAGGTAGAGCGGGAGGAGTGTCGGCAAAAGGATCCTCGCAGCTTAGGCCGCTGAAGTCACCGGTTTGTCTATTTGCGAATTGATTCGCGATGTGTCACTCCGAGTCCTCTCGTGACACTTTCTGGGATTTCACAGAGATCTCTAGATCCGCTGTGGTGTACACACCATGTGATAGGTCGCCGTCTCCGGAGTAACGAACGCCCCTGTATCGACATCTCTCAACGTGTACCGTGCGGCCACGAGCGCCGAGAGAACCTCGCGCTCATCTTCGCCGTGATACTCGAGCAAGATCATCGGCCGCGTTGTTGCTAGTATGCCAGCCATGCCGCGAATGACACCAGTGCCTGCGCCTTCGACGTCGATCTTGACAAGGTCGATGTGTTGTTTTCCGAAGTAGCCATCGAGTGATATTGCAGCCACGTCCATCGCCGGAGCAGTCTTTACACCACACACGTCGAAGCCTCGTAGATTCCACTCGGCGGACCACTTATTTCGTCCCTCATATAGAGTGACGCTAGGAGTGGAGCCATCAGTGACAGCATTCCATTCGGCTGTAAGCCAAGAATCTATGCCGAACGTAACGCCATTTAAACGCAGATCCGATACGTTTTGCGGGTGGGCATCGAAGGCGATCACGCGGCCAGTGTTAGTAACGAGCTGTGCCATGGTGATGGTGTGAGCTCCGACGTGAGAGCCTACATCAACAACTGTCCAACCTGGCTTTATCGTTTGAACTAGGAAATCTCTGACCCGTTCTTCGTAGTTTGCAACTGTAGGTCCGAGTGCCTCCATGCGACGGTAAAAAGCGTTCATGTGCTGGGCAAATTGGTCGAGCCGCCGCTTGCTTTTGCAGACGATCAGGGCGCGAGCATCAGCGTTGCCGAATGAGAATGACGGTGCGCCAGCCGTGCAATATTGTAGCGCGCTGTCAGAATCACAGCGCAACAGGAGCGCCATACCGTCGTCAGCCAACTGCCTCCAAGCTTCGTGCATCCATTCGCCCAACTCAGGCCCCTCTGAGATGATGCAGCGGTATGATGGTGGTGGAGAGTCCGCGGGCCCCGGCATTACTGGGGTGTCCGATATTACAGATATTCCAGCAGTGTCGATCTTCCAGGATGCGGTGCGGGGGAACTCGCTGGCCATCGTGCGCGATACATGACCTCGGGTGCGGTCGAGGATTCGAGCATCGCAGCCAACCTGACCGCTCAAGACGAGATAGGCTACAAGCTCATGACTCTGCATAGGGCGCCCTCAGAAGGTGGTTTAACTGACGATTATGATGGAGCGAAGGGGGGCGAAGATTCCGGAATCATAGTGCTCGCGAACCGAATCAAAAGAGATACTGGACATCCTACCCGACTTCTCACATCCGAATTTGCACGATTATGAACATGGAACGCGCCATTGAGTATCTTAGCAAGGGAGCAGAAGCGCTACAGGCGCGGAGGCATGCCGAGGCCTTGTCGCACTTCCAGGCGGCTGACGCCTACAATCCGAACCTTCTAGACGTCAAGATTGGCCTGGCGACGACCCTGGCCTACGCACAGCAATTTCGAGAGTCCCTAAGGGTTCTGGAGCCATTTGTCCTACAGCATCCTCCAATTCCTGAAATTCGGCTTTTGCAACGTAAGATACTTGCGGCGTGCCCACCTCCTGCATTGCGCATGTGGTCTCTCGACCGGGTTACGACTGCAGCACATTATCTGGAGACGCGGCCCTTGCGCGGCTCCGCGCGCGCACTCCCGCTAGGAGGAGGCGAAGTTCCCCAGAGTTCGCTGACCTATTATCTGCTCGATGACATCGCGGTTCTCGGGACGCGCGCCATGCTCGTGACCCCCGATGGGCGCATTCTTCGCGAATCCACACCGGACGAGAATGTCGAGGCAGCGATATTCCCGGTTGAGATTCGCGAAGCGAGGCTGGGACGAGAGCGGCTGCGCAAAGGGGAGTTCGTCGCACTCTATGCGGTGTGGTCAGACGGGTTCTATCACTGGGTAATGGAGCAGCTTCCGCGTGTCCTCATGGCGGAACAGCTCGGGTTTACGGGAACGTACATCGTGCCGCAGGGGGCTCCATTCATCCTAGAATCGCTGCAACTCCTCGGCATTGCAGATGAGCGCGTCGAGGTCTTCGACGGGGGCGATTGGAGGGCGGAGAGGCTTTGGGTGCTCGAACCGTTTGCGGGCCACACCTTGAGACAGCACCCGGGTGCCACTGCCCTCCTGCGCGAGGCTTTTCTCGCCCGGTTGCCAGCGGGGGGATCGAGCGGGCCGCAAAGGGTGTATGTATCCCGAAGAGATCCCAATCGTCCGCGTCGTGTCGTCAACGAGACGGCGCTGGAAGCTCTGCTTGGGCCCTATGGGTTTGTCACCGTAGACTTTGCCACGATGTCGTTCGCTGAACAAATAAGCGCCGCAGCCTCGGCTACTGCCCTCCTTGGTCCTCATGGAGCTGGCATCATACATTCACTCTTCATGCCGCCGAAATCTTTACTCATTGAGCTCGTGTCGCCGACGTACATTAATCCTGTGGGCATGATCCCGGCAGGCTTCCTGCGCCACCGCTACCACCTGATTCCGAGCTATCTCAATAATTGCACATACCAGTTCGGAGAGGACATCGAGGCGTTTCTAATGTTCATTCAGCTTACGCTTGATGTGGAACTCGGAACTCCGTAGTCATCGAGCGTCCGGAGAGAATCAAGTGAGCTCTCGTAATAGGCGTTCTGATGGGCCTCGTCTCGGTGGATAGAGAAGCACCAGATCGTAGCCCTTGATCACTGTTTTATTCTCGGCATCCGGAGCGGCGGCTAATCAATGGAACAAGAATGTTTGACCGCCGACGCTTGGATCAGGCATCGCTCGTAATGATGAAACGAAAAGTCACAGCTTGATTCATGAGACATGAGACAGACTCTACGATTCAGATAGCTTACAAATAGGAAATACCCATAGGACCTTTGTAAGATGCACCGACTGTTGCCGCCGCAACATTACAATTCCGAACCTTCAAAATTCCACTATTCTTTGCCCACTGCCGACCTAGAACACAGTTGGAATGGGACACCCGATATCCATAGACTCATCTAGTCGATAATGGGCCAAGCATGGCCCGATTAAACACAACACGATGTCAAACAGTGACTCAGTGAATTCCATCAGCGTATCTTTAACATCCTATCTTAAGGCATGGGATTTTTTGTGGAGCGTCGCCTCACCGATCTGGTAATTAATCAGCCTTGATGGCACTGGCGACTAACGGCGTTAATGTGTTGATGAAAAGGCGTAACTATGACCATCTCCTTCGCCCTTATTGGAGCCGCGGGCTTTATTGCTCCTCGACATATGCGTGCTATCAAGGAAACCAACAACAAGTTGGTGGTTGCTTTTGATCCATACGACGGTGTCGGCGTAATCGACTCTTTTTTTCCTGAAGCTGATTTTTTCACCGAGTTCGAGCGCTTCGACAGGCATGTCGACAAACTCAAGCGCCGTGGCCATCGTATTGACTTTACCTCGATTTGCTCGCCTAACTACCTTCACGACGCTCATGTCCGCTTCGCACTGAGAAGCGGTAGTGATGCAATCTGCGAGAAACCGTTAGTCCTCAATCCCAGGAATATCGAACCTCTTGAACAGATGGAAACGGAGACGGGGCGAAAAATCTTCACAATTCTTCAGCTTCGCCTCCATCCAGCAATCGTAAAATTGAAGGAGCACGTAGCTTCCTTACCGGATACGAGACGCGTTGATGTCGACCTTACATATATCACCTCAAGAGGTAGGTGGTACGACATATCTTGGAAGGGAGATATTGCAAAGTCCGGTGGAGTCGCAACGAATATCGGTATTCACTTCTTCGATATGCTGACGTACGTATTTGGTTCGGTACAGCAGAATACGGTGCACGTCCTCGAGCCAAGACGGGCGGCTGGATACCTCGAACTCCAAAGAGCTCGGGTTCGTTGGTTTCTATCAATTAACAGCAAGGATCTTCCTGAACAAGCTGCGAGAGAATCCAAGACTACCTACAGATCACTCACAATGAATGGAGAGGAAGTGGAGTTTTCGGACGGATTTACCGACCTACACACTACCAGCTATCGCGATATACTGGCCGGAGGAGGCTTTGGATTGAAGGACGCCTACCCGTCAATCGACTTAGCGGCCTCTATTCGCAACGCCCATCCCATCGGGCTTAAGGGTGACTATCACGATTTTCTCCGCGGAGACCGAAAACCATGAAGGAGTTTTATGCACATCCCACCGCAGTGATTGACGCTGGGGCCTTCATTGGAGAAGGATCGAAGGTATGGCACTTCTGCCACATCTCCACGGGAGCTCGCCTTGGTGAGCGTTGCATACTCGGCCAAAATGTATTCATCGACTCAGGGGTATCGATTGGCACCGGATGCAAGATTCAAAACAACGTATCTATATACAAAGGCGTGGCGCTTGAGGACTTCGTATTTTGCGGCCCGTCATGCGTATTTACTAATGTGGTAACACCACGTGCCGGCGTCGAGCGTAAGAGCGAGTTTGCCCCAACCGTTGTTAAAAGAGGCGCAACAATAGGCGCTAATGCCACAGTAGTGTGTGGCTGTACGATTGGTGAGTTTGCCTTGATTGGAGCAGGGTGCGTGGTCACAAAAAATGTACCTCCTCACGCCCTTGTAGTCGGCGTTCCCGCCACAGTAATCGGCTGGGTTTGTGAGTGTGGTGAAGTACTTTGTAAGAGCGGAGAACTGGGAATGCAAACTTGCAACAGATGCACCAAAACTTATGAGGTATCTTCCTCGGGCATTTCCACTCGCTGACGGTAGCTTAATCCCTCCCACCGCCAAAGCTACGAACCGCCTCGATTACCCGGGAAAGCTCCTCCTCCGTCAAAAGAGGCTCTATTGGGAGGCTTAGCACCTCGTTAGCGGCCTTCTGCGCCTCGAGACACGGGGCCGGAACTAGTGCCCGACCATTGAAAACCCTCATGGAACTCATCGGCACTGGATAATACACCATGCTGCCAATGTTGTGCCTCTCAAGATGATCCCGCAATCCATCTCTTAGTCCATCCAGTACCCGAACAGTGTACTGATGGTAGACGTGATGTTCGCCTGATTCCCCAGGAGTTACTATACCAGGCACGTCTTTTAGGGCTCGGTTGTATGCAGCCGCAACAGCCTGTCGTTTGGCATTCAACATCTCCAGATACGGAAGCTTCGCCAAAAGAACAGCCGCCTGGATAGTATCGATGCGCGCGTTGTAGCCGATGTGCTGCACATCATACTTATCCTTTCCGCCATGCTTAGTAAGTATGCGCACGTAGTGGGCCAAATCCGGATCGTTAGTGGTCACGATCCCGGCATCTCCGAATGCCCCTAAGTTCTTGGATGGGAAAAAGCTAAATGCTGCCAGATCTCCCGCCGCTCCACACCGAACCCCTCTCCATGAAGAGCCACACGCTTGAGCCACGTCTTCTATTAGCCGCACACCGTGCCGACTAACGATAGCCCGTAGCTTGTCCTGGTCTAGAGAACGCCCGTAGAGATGAACCGCTATCACGGCGCGAACCCGACCAGCAGCTGAAGCCAAGTATCGGTCGAGTTTTTCGAGATCAATGTTAAACGTGCATGGGTCAATATCTATGAATACAGGGGTGGCGCGCGACCGCAGAATAGTGTCACCAGTCGCGGTGAATGAGAAGGCTGTCGTTACTACCTCATCCTTCTCGCTCCAATACTCTTCACCCGAGTCTCGAAGCGCCAAAGCCCGCAGTGCTAAGAGTAACGCCTCGGTACCTGAGGACACTCCGATCCCGTATTTCGAGCCATTGAATTCACAGAACAGCTTTTCGAAAGCAGCAACCTCCGGTCCCAGGATCCAGGTTTGATGGTTTAAGATTTTGTTTAACGCCTCGTCTATAGCCTCTTTCATCAAGAGGTATTCACGCTTTAAATCTAAGAGTGGTACGGTAGAGTTGTTTGAAGATCCAGGTTCCATATAGGTTTCGACGCTCAAAAGCACTCTACAGACTCAAGCGAAGCAGTCTTATCTGCGCCAGCATCCTATATTTGATAAGTTACTCGGAGATAGGTCAACCACAAAGCCGATCGGTATGATGCCATTAGATACGCCGGATAACATACACGACGTAGTTCGGCTACTCCAAGAGGGCCGGCACTCGGACTGCCTGTTGCTCATCGAGCAGCTTCATCAAAAAGGCATCCACACCTCAGGTTTATCTTATATTGCCGCAGTATGTTTCATTTACCAAGGTCGATACCATCGTTGCTTGGACGAACTCTCGAAAGAGTGCTCGCGGCCCGGTCATCCACTCGAAGCAGCTCAACTCTTGGCCGAGATCATGGAGGATACCAGACGGAATCCAACTATGTCTCAAGATCTCTTACCTGGTCGTTACATTGTCTCCGGTCTCCCTCCAGGCAACACGGGCTCCGGCCGATTCTTCTCGAGCCTACTGCCCGTTGGGACCAAGGCTGGCTACGTAGGTCTATACCCTCGGCCTGACACCACTTTTAACCGAGCCGAGAAGATCCGGCTATGCTCGATCCGAGACTCCGATGTTTTGGTTTTACATCCTCAAACCCTAGGATACGAAACCATGCGCTCGCTATTCGAAGCTGGGAACCGCGTCAGCATGTATGTATTAGACAACAGCTTCTTCTGTATGCGTTCCTATAATCATCGACCCGATCAGCCTGGAGAGTGTCTCGACTGCCTAGGGAATGTTCGAAAGTGCCACTCGAGCTGTCAGCCGTTTCCGATGCCCCTCAACCGAACGGAGAACCTAGAGTTTCTTGAGTGGCTCCAAAGTGTAGCTCACCAGATCCCTTTTTTTTGTCAGACTAAGCATCAAGCCGAATTACTTACTCGCCATTTCGGCGCTCACATTCAGTACCAGGTCATCGGTATGCGCACCGAGGAATATGGCAGCAAAAACGGGATCAAACGCTTTGATATAGTTTTCCACGGTGAGGCTTTAGAGGCTAAGGGAATCAGGTATGCACTCTACTTGGCGCGGGAGCTATCTGAGTTTTCAGTATTGGTTCCATCGGCACACGAAGATGTGAAACGAACATGCCCCGATGTGGAGATTCCGCCGAATACGACTTGCTGTGCCTATCGATGGGATACCGGACTGCAAGATTTCGTAAAATTATGTAGTCTAGTGCTGTGCCCGAGCCAGTGGTCGGCGCCTGTGGAAGGCTCCCTAATGAAATCTCTATACTACAACGGTAACGTCGGGGTGATGGAAACCCAATTTGCATTTGAAAGAGAGCTGCCGTCAGACCTAGCTCTGCGAATGAGTCCTGATCCTAAAGTGGCTGCGACGCAAGTGCGTGAGTTTCTTTCGACTGGTAGATGCGATAGAGAAAAAGCGCGCCAGTGGGTAGAGCAGTATAACAGTCGCGTCCAACTCGAACGGATCTTTGCATAAATGACCACCCCCAGGAAGGTACTCATAATCGGGGCAAACGGATTCTTGGGGAGCCATCTAGCAGCAGACCTGTCTCATTCGTTCGAAGTTATATGTTCGGTTCGACATGGATCAGATTGCTCACGCCTGGAGCCATTTCTTAACCGTGTCAAAGTAATAAAATCCGAGCCCCATGACACCGCAGATGTCGTAAGGAGTACAGCTCCTTACGCCGTTATAAATGCGGCGGTATGCTACGGAGGCTCGAGTAAATTACCTGAGGTACTACGTACTAATGTTCTCCTTCCACTCGAGCTTGTGCAGGCACTCTCGGAGAGCGAAGGCACTGTGTTCGTCCACATTGATACATTCTTCACAAGGAGCTCAGGCTACGAATACCTGCCTGCTTACCAAATGTCGAAACGGCATGCGGTGCAATGGATAGCGGGATATGCCAAGGAGCTAAAGATTATCAATGCTAGGCTTGAACATATGTACGGGGCAGGAGACGCACCATCGAAGGCAATACCAACTCTCCTATCAGCAATCGCTTCAAACCAACCTAGACTAATGCTCAGCCTGGGGGAACAGCGCCGTGACTTTATTCATATCGACGATGTTACTTCGGCACTCCGCACGCTCCTCCTCAATGTAGACGTCCTACCTCAAGAGCTCATGCATGTTGATGTCGGTTCGGGAAAAGCCGTGACGCTGAAAGAGATGCTACTCCTTGCTAAGGAGCTCTCCGGAAGTAGCACTGAGCTGTGTTTTGGAGCCCTCCCCTACCGAACCGGAGAGCCGATGGAGTCGAAAGCAGATCCCCACGTGCTTGAATCACTCGGCTGGCGACCCTCTACCACCCTTCGCGAAGGCTTAGCCCGTCTCTTAGGGCACATTAAAGGTCAAAATCGTGGGGAGATGTGATAACAAGCATCCCTCCGGGATTCGGAAGCATCTGTCTTTAGTGATGTGGATCAAAATAGATCAGCCAGGAGAAGCAGAATTTCACTTAATATTGGATTTTCACTGAAGGGATAGCCTAGAAGAAGTCGCTCTGATACATAAAAGATCCCTAGTCTTTAGTAGATATTGAAGTTCGCCCTAGTGCCCGACTTCGCGATAGCTGGGGTCTTACCGAGTTTCCCTAAAAGAGCGGGCTGTCCCACACGGATATTAGTGAGTCTATAAAGTTTTTATGATGCCAAAGGTTTGCATTCTTGCCGGTGGGCTAGGAACAAGACTCTCCGAAGAGACCGTAGTTAAGCCTAAGCCGATGGTCGAGATCGGAGGACATCCGGTCTTGTGGCACATAATGAAGCTATACTCAACGCACGGCTTTAACGACTTCGTTGTCGCTCTTGGATATAAGGGCGAATATATCAAGGATTACTTCGTACAGTATGCAACTCGCGCTTCAGACCTATCGGTGGACCTCGCGACAGGCGCGGTAAAGGCATCAAATTCTCGGGCTGAGCCTTGGAGAGTAGATCTTGTGGAGACAGGACTTGAGACCCATACCGGCGGCCGGGTAAAGCGGTTATGCGAACATGTTGGCGATGGCATCTTTATGATGACGTACGGCGACGGAGTTGCGGATGTAGACCTCACAAAGCTTCTTGCGTTTCACCGGTCCCATGGCAAGCTAGCTACGGTCACTGCCGTAATCCCTCCAGCTCGCTTTGGAGCACTTTCGTTTCAAGGGGATTGCGTTGAGTGCTTCCAGGAGAAACCTATCGGCGGCGATGGATGGATAAACGGCGGATTTTTCGTGCTCGATGCACGCGTGGTAAAATACATCGACTGTGACGACGTTCCTTTTGAGCAGGATCCACTGCGCAGGCTAGCTCGTGACGGACAACTCATGGGTTACAAGCATTCAGGATTCTGGCACTGCATGGATACCCTGCGGGATGTGCGAACATTGAACGATATGTGGATGAATGGAGCAGCCCCTTGGGACGTGTGGAGCAAAATAGTGCCGGATGAACAAGGGACTACCAATGAAACCTCAATTCTGGCACAACCGTAAAGTTTTCATCACAGGGCATACAGGCTTCAAAGGCGGCTGGCTTTCTCTGTGGCTCGCCAGACACGGAGCGCAAGTTTGCGGATATGGCTTGCCGCCGGATGTTAGTTCACCCTCCTTCTTTAATATCTGCGAGGTCGATAAGCACATTTCTCGCTCGATTATCGCCGATGTGAGACACCTATGTTCTCTTAAGGAGGCGATCAGAGTTTTTGAGCCGGAGGTAGTTTTTCACCTAGCTGCACAGGCTCTCGTGCGCGATTCGTACGAAGACCCGGTACTCACTTTCGAAACGAATGTTATGGGTACCGTTCATGTCCTCGAAGCGATAAGGACTACTCCGTCGGTAAAGGCGGTCATTAATGTTACGACGGATAAGTGCTACGGCAATCAAGAGTGGGTTTGGGGATACAGAGAAATCGATCCTCTTGGCGGTAACGACCCTTATAGCTCGTCTAAAGCCTGCTCTGAGCTTGTAACCAACTCGTATCGCAAATCATTCTTGTCAAATCACACGCTAGTAGCGTCGGCAAGAGCTGGTAATGTTATTGGGGGAGGCGACTGGAGTAAGGATCGGTTGATTCCCGATATCGTGCGAGCTGCAGATTCGGGGAGGCCTCTCGTAATACGTAATCCTCTTTCGGTGAGGCCGTGGCAGCATGTCCTCGACCCTCTTTCAGCCTACATTTCCCTAGCGGAGGGACTCATCTTCGGCAAGACCGAGCTTGCTGATGCCTGGAATTTCGGCCCTTCCGCTCTCGTCGTGCGACCAGTCAGTTGGATTGTTGAGCACTTTTCCGGGCACTATGGGGTACCAGTCAAGTGGGAGACGTGCCAAGCAGACCAACCTAGCGAAACATCGGTTCTCAAGTTAGATTCGTCAAAGGCACGCATGATTCTCGGATGGAACCCACGATTTTCTATCGACGAAGCACTCCAATGGACGGCTTCGTGGTACGAAACCTATCGAAAGCAGCCCTCGAAAATCGGCGAATTCACGAGACAACAGCTTGCTGACTACGAAAGCCGATCGCCTACGGAGACTTGAACATGACTCTTACTTCCGGAACGCTTGTCGAGGTGCCGGTGACACCTCAATCGCAAAGTTCACTTGGCGTAGTTGTCTCTGAGCTTGACCGGGAAGAAGTAGAGTGCATCCTACTTTCGAAGTCTCCGATCAGTGAGTTCTCTGTGCGGATATTTTCCGGGGGCTCGGATTGCTGCATGTACGCCGATCTGCGGCATGTGCTGGTACGAAAAGAGTCTGAGCTCATTGAAAGCTCCTCCACTATCTCTGAAGGGGATTTCGATAATCTGTTGCGACAGCTTGTTAGAACCGGTGTAGAACGCTACTACCGCGCAACTCACAAGAAAAAAACTCAGTCAGCATTCGCCGAAGGGGCAAGAGTTCCGTATGCCGGCCGAGTCTTTGATCATTCCGAAATGCTCATGCTTACTGAAGCATCGCTCGATTTTTGGCTGACTTCCGGAAGATTTTCAGACACTTTCGAACGCGAATTTGCTAGTAGGTTAGGGGTGAGATTCGCAGCGCTGGTAAACTCCGGATCCTCCGCGAATTTACTGGCCTTCAGCTCACTGACGTCTGAGCTTCTCGGAGAAGACCGGATTAGAGCAGGTGATGAGGTAATCACCGTCGCTGCCGGCTTTCCAACTACTGTAAGCCCGATTTTTCAGACCGGCTGCACGCCGGTGTTCGTCGATGTCACAGTCGATGACGGAACATACAACATTGACACAGAGGCACTCGAAGCTGCGATTACAGATCGTACCAGAGCAGTCATGGTGGCGCACACGCTCGGAAACCCCATAAACCTGGACGTTGTGGGCGCACTGTGTGAAAAGCACGATCTTTGGCTCGTCGAAGACAATTGTGATGCGCTAGGATCCCGCTACCGCAATAAACTGACAGGAACCTTCGGGGACATAGCCACCAGCAGCTTCTATCCTCCCCACCACCTTACCATGGGAGAAGGGGGTGCGGTGTATTCGAACAACGTGCGTTTGCGAAAGATCGTCGAATCGCTCCGCGATTGGGGGCGTGATTGCTGGTGTCCAGCCGGAAAAGACAATACGTGCGGCAAACGTTTCTGCCACCAGCTTGGCACCCTGCCTAAGGGATACGACCACAAATACATATACCGTCATTTCGGTTACAATTTAAAAGCAACTGACCTGCAGGCCGCCATCGGGTGCGCGCAGCTAGATAAACTCGATTCGTTCGTTGAGGCTCGCCGCCGGAACTGGCAAGAACTCCGAGATGGGCTCGCGAACCTTCAGGATTTCTTCGTCCTTCCGGAACCAACTCCTCACTCAGCGCCGAGCTGGTTCGGCTTCCTATTGACGGTCCGAGACGACGCCCCATTTACCCGAAATGCTCTGGTAGAACATCTTGAACTAAAGAATATTCAGACCAGAATGCTCTTCGCCGGCAACCTGCTCCGCCATCCTCTCTTCGATGAGCTGCGGTCGCGAGGCGGCGGATACCGCGTGGTCGGTGACCTTCGTAATTCTGATCGAATACTGGAAAAGACATTTTGGGTTGGAGTATATCCAGGACTCAAACCCGGAATGACGGACTACATGATTCAAACTATTAGGGATTTCGCTCTACAATCACGTTGAACCCAATACTCACGCCGCTGAATCTTAATCCCGAGGGTCGTTGCACCTAGACCCTGGGAGGATCGGGCATGTGCGGCATTACGGGAATTTATTCGTTCAAAGGACCAGTCTCTCAAGAGGCTGTGGAGAGGTTTACTGATGCCCTCGAACATCGCGGCCCTGATGGTCGCGGTATACACATAGACGGTGAAGTCGGACTCGGACATCGACGTCTTGCGATCCTAGACCTCTCAGACGCGGGCAAGTGCCCCATGCGCTACGTAACTCCATCTGGTCGCGAGCTGTACATTACATTCAACGGCGAGATTTACAATTTTCTCGAGATTCGACGCGAACTAATTACAAAGGGCTATCGATTCATTAGCAACACCGACACCGAAGTTATAATCGCTGCCTATGCTGAATGGGGAGAAAAATGCCTCTCTCGTTTCAATGGAATGTGGGCATTCGCTATATTTGACCCTTTATCGCGTGAACTTTTCTTGAGTCGCGATAGGTTCGGCGTAAAGCCTCTCTATCTTCATACCTCGTCGAAACTCGTAGCCTTTGCGTCGGAGATCAAGGCGTTCCTCTCGATACCGGAGATGACACTTACATTCAATGAAAATATCGTCCGGCCTCTATGGGAACGCTACCGATATGACGGGAGGACACCGGACACTGCCGCTAGTGAGATAATCTCCATTCCTGCCGGACACAATGTTCGGATTAGCAAGGATGGTCGAGTCGATCTTAAGCAGTGGTGGGATACTTCCGCCGTTCTCCCGATAGTACCCGACTCTTACGAGGAGCAGATTGAGCTATTTCGCGAATTATTCCTCGACGCAGTACGCATTCGAATGCGAAGCGATGTTCCGGTGGCTACATGCTTGAGCGGTGGGATCGACTCTAGTGCAGTTGCGGTGGCGATGCATTATTTGAAGACCAGCGGCACTGACTGCGGAGAGCGAAGCGCTGTAGACTGGCAAAATTCCTTCGTGGCGACGTTTCCCGGCACATTTCTGGATGAGCAGAAATACGCACAGGTTGTTATTAAGCGCATTGGCGCTACGCCACACTATCTTCCGATAGGCTCTGATTGTGCTCTGCCCTTCATCGTCGAGAATGTGTGGTGCCTCGATGAACCTACGGCCGGCTTAGCCACCTCGGTGTGGATGCTCTACAGGTTGATGCGCGAACGTCAGATAGTAGTATCGCTCGATGGCCACGGCGGTGATGAGTTATTGGGCGGCTATGCGTGGTACATGAACGCGCCCCATGCACTACTCAATCGAACTTTGTACTCTGATTTCCATTATGACTTACTGCCTACAATCCTAAGAAACTACGACCGTTGCTCTATGGCCCACGGCATTGAAGTTCGGATGCCGCTCATGGACTACCGACTCGTAGCGCTTGCCCACGCGTTACCGGCATCTGCTAAGCTGGGTGGCGGCTTCACCAAGCGCATTCTTCGGGATGCTACAAGAGATCTACTTCCAGAGCAGATCCGGACTCGTCAGGGGAAAATAGGCTTTAACTCACCACTAATAGAGTGGCTCAATGGCGATTTGGTTCATCTACTAGAGAAGGTTTTCAACCATGATGCCTTCTTGTCTCTTCCTCATTTCGATACAAAGCAGATTCGAGAAGAAATTCTGACTCGCTGCCGCGCCAAATCCTGGCGACGTGAGGATTGGGATCTAGCTTACAAGGTGACAGTCCTACTAAACCTTAGCGTCTGGAGAATGCTCTTCATCGAACGATGTGGAACCTCACTCGAAGACTGGCTACCTCGAGCGACAGGCGTGGTAAGTGAACATCGTCGAGAATATGAGTGTCGCGAAGTCTCGGATTTTCAGAGTGCAGAGCTAGACGTCGTCTGCCTGGTTAAACCGGGGCGCCCCTCTCCCGATTGGGTCGGTGTGATGACGGCATTAGCGGATGCTCAAGCGAATAAGCCGCTAGAGTGTGGCGTGAGACTGCACTTTGACCCCTGGCCGGAAACTCCCGGAGCGCTGATGAAAAATAGGTGCGGGGGTCCGGACGAGTATGTTCGAAACCGCGCACGGCAGGAGATATTCGTGGTTTTAGACCCAGCCGATCCGCTACCTGAAAGCTGTGACCGAATCATCGCTCTCCGAGGCCTCAATCTAACTATGCACTGCGCGAGTGACTCATTCAGCACCGCCACAGAGCTTATCGACAAGCTCCTGAAGTTAATAACTAACGAACCTTCTAAGGATAAGGAGCAGTCGCCGCCAGCACAAAGGACAGTTCCTGCTGCGTCTGTGAATGTGCTGGTGTCACAGGCGCTCGACGCACTGAAAAACCGCGACATTAACGGGGCCCAGGTTCTTATAGACGAAGCTCTTGAGTTCAATATCTCTGTGCGGGATCTCTACTTTGTTAAGGGATTGATATGCCTTGAGCTGCGACAAATAACTGAAGCTAAGGCTGCGCTGAGTGCTGAGTTGGCGGCATACCCGGAGCGTACTGACGTCCAAGTAGTTTTAAGTGAGATATTACCGCAACTATAACCCGGACTGAAGCCTGAGAATGCCCCTATGACGACATCAAATCCATCGGTGGACGAGGTGAATTTCGACGGAGGCCGCACTCTTGCTGATTAGGTTTCGGAGACTCCTCAGGTTCACTGCGCATCTACAATATCAAACCTTCTAGCGGGCAGGTGCTCTCATGCGATTTCTTCAGTTCTTCAATATCTATGATACATGTCTGCAAGAGATGGCCAGACAGGATCAGCTATTACACTCTAGACCCTTCGAAGAGCAGATGCACCGTATGTGGCAGTTTGGGTTTAGTTCGGGCTATCTGTTTGCGCCATATATGAAGGATCTCGGATACGAGACTAACTTCATTGTTCCAAATTGCCGATCATCACAACTAAAGTGGGCGGAGGAGCACGGTATAAAACTACAGCACCCTCATCATTGGATGTATGAAGTAGCTTGGCACCAAGTTAACTTCTATCGTCCGGATATCATATTCTTTACCGAGCCGCTCGATTTGGATAGCCGGTTCGTAAGAATGTTGGCTCATAAACCCAAAATGGTTCTAGGCTGGCGCGCGTCAATAATCCCTCCGGGTACTGATTGGTCTGAGTTTGATATTATCCTGAGCAACCTCAGCGCTCTGCGCCAGGTCGCTCTCCGTCTCGGAGCAAAGACCGCTGCCCATTTTTGGCCGGGATTCGAGCGCCGGTTGGCGGAAGCTGTTCAACACGAAGAAATAAAGCACGACGTTGTCTTCTGCGGGCAATGGTCGAAAGGACACGAGAAAAGAAACAAACTCGTCGCAGAACTCTCGGAAAAGGATGAGGCTGGAGAGCTCGGATTCTCGCTAGGCGTCTTCGCCAGCGGGAACCTATCGGATATGCCCCCCAACGTACGCTCCCGCGCCCTAGGCGCACGATTCGGTGTCGATTACTACCGCACCATCCGATCTGCGCATGTAGCCCTTGACGCGCGCGGAACTGAGCTCGTTGTTCCAGACCCCATCACGGGTAAGTCGCTGGATCTTTTCCGCGGTGAAACGGGAACAAATAGAATGCTTGAGGTCACTGGAGTGGGAACCGCGCTCATGGCGGAGCACTACGATGTCTTAACGAAGTATTTTGAGATTGGAACAGAAATAGAAACCTTCAGGTCACTGGATGAGCTTATTGAGAAATGCCGCTATTTAAAAGATCACCCGCGAGAGCGTGACGAAATGGCCCGTAGAGGACACGGGCGGTGTATGCGAGATCACTCAATGGAGGTCCGCGTGCGAGAACTCGATGAACTCATGAAGCGGTACATGAATCGGGGCCGACTCTCGTCTGGTAGACAAAGTGAACAGAGTTCGGCTATAGCCGCAGCAGAACGCTACATTGCGACTGGTCAGTGCGAACAGGCGCTAGACATCTTAACTCCTTTTACTGAGGATGTGCAGATTACGAGGGGGCTGTTTTTAACGAGAGGAAAGGCACTACTTGCTCTCGGTCGGCTTAAAGAAGCTAGTAACAGTTTAGAGCGCGAAGTACTCGTTTACCCGGACAACAACGAGGCCCGCACCCTACTTGAGCAAAACGAGCGGCAACTTACGTTTCACGTTTCGCCCCCGGCATTCTCCTCGCAGGATATCATTCGAAGCCTCGTTGATTAGGAAAATGTGTGCTGACCGTGCAAGTACCTACCCTCGCAAATGCACGCTAAACACTGTCGATTCCTGTCATGTCCATGGATCGCAGCCTCTGCAAGCGTCGATCGGTAGAATAACTTTTTGGCTAACTGGCGCAGAGGCGCGTGAAAAACGCGGAGAAGACAGATAAAGATTGCGGAAGGTCAGCCGATAGGACCTTGGCCTCTGCGGCGAGAGGATCTGATAGATCCCTATCAAGGTGCCTGCTCCTCATTTTTTGAAAGCGGTGTATGTAGGTAGTGGCGACTACGTGAGCCCTGCGAATCAAGTAATCACCGCTACCGGGATTAGTGCTTAGTGTCCGCCCTAAGAGACAGGTATTTTTTTCCAATTCATCGGTAGGAGGCTGACGGCGGTATCCTCTGAGGGCACGTTTACTCTAGCGAGTACACCTGGGAGCCACTCTCAAGGATTCACTTTATGTTCGGGTCGTGATCCGGCAGCCCCCTGCAGCACGACGTAAGCACCGTGAATCGCTCCCTCCTGAAGGTCGCACCTTGGAAAGCGAGGGGCAAGTCCTACTGGTAGGGAGAACGTGGGCGGTTTTGTCTGGCTTGCATAGGCTCCTCCTCTACTTTCTCGCACTGTAAAGAGCCGGATAGCGACACTGCGTTGCTTGACGAGCGTCACGGCCCAGGTGAGTCATGCGCGCTAGCGTTCTCGGTAGATTAGATTGCGGATGCGTGGGAGATATGCGGTGACTATTTGGAAAGATGTCGATCTCATCACACGCTCTATCGGTGACACACCGCATTCTGTGGACACCATCTATCAGTACCTCCAGCCTCTGGTTCGCGATGCTCGCGTTGTGATGTTTGGGGAGGCAACTCACGGTACTGAGGAATTCTATGCAGTTCGGGCAGAGCTGACCAAAAGGTTGATTGAAGAGCACGGCTTTAATCTCATCGGTATCGAGGCCGACTGGCCTGAAGCCTATGCGATCAATCGCTTCGTGCGGGGACGTGATGGAGAGATCTCTGCCAATCCCGCTCTGCAACTGTTTACTAGATTCCCGACTTGGATGTGGGCTAATACGGCGGTGCGCTCGTTTGTTGAGTGGCTCCGAGGGTACAATGATGAGCGGTCCGAGAATAGACGTGTCGGAATGTACGGGTTGGATCTATATAGCCTTTTCAGCTCGGTGGATTCAGTGTTGGGGTATCTCGAGGTCGTTGACCCGAATGCGGTACGTACAGCTCGAGAGCGATACTCGTGCTTCAAGCACTACACCAGCGATGCTCAAGGTTACGGTTTCGCCGCGAGCCTTGGATTGACACCTGGTTGCGAGGATCGCGCCGTTGAACAACTCAAGGAATTGCGGGCGCGAAGGTGGGAGTATCTTCAATCAGACGGACTTCTTGCTGAGGATGCACAATTTAGCGCCGAACAGAATGCGTTGATCGTCGTAAATGCCGCAGCATACTACCACGCCATGTTCAGGCAGCCTCACACGACGTGGAATCTCCGTGACACTCACATGTTCGATACGCTGGACGCACTCATGCAGCACCAAGAGCAGCTCGGTCAGTACACACGGGCGGTGGTCTGGGAACACAACTCTCATATCGGAGATTCGCGCGCGACTGAGTTTGCACAGCGCGGGCAGCTCAATATTGGACAACTGGCGAGGCAGAAGTTCGGAAGTGCTTGTTGCCTGATAGGCTTCACCACCTACGAAGGCACCGTGATGGCGGCACCCGAATGGGGAGCCCCTGGAGAGGTTAAAACCGTCAGAGAGGCTCTGCAGGGAAGTTTCGAAGACCTGCTGCACAGGGTTGGATCCGAGCAGTTCATCCTTCCTGTGCGAGGGAACAGTGTTCTGTCGACGATGCTTGCACGGCCGCGTCTGGAGCGAGCGATAGGAGTCGTATACCACCCGCACTCCGAGCGCTACAGTCACTACTTTAACGCCCGACTAAGCGAGCAGTTCGACGCTGTCATACACATCGATGCCACTCATGCAGTTACTCCGATCACCGTTAAGTCAGAACCTCTTCTCGATGAGCCGCCGGAAACCTTTCCGAGCGGCGTGTAGTCAGGTGAAGAGTGCACAGTGGTTTTGTTCACAGTCTGAGGTCGTGTGACGATCAGCGGGCTTGACAGTAGAAGGATCGAGACATGTATCACGGTGATGCTGGCCCTAACGACAAGTCATAATTCAGTAACATAATCAAGCAAGATGTGTTCTGGTCGGTACACGTTGCATGCTTTGCTTCACCGGAAGCGGTGTCCCTTTTTTCGAGGAGCTTATAGTCCCTAGAAATGTGGAAGATTGCCAAGCATAAACGGCTAAGCATTACCGAAACCGATCATCTCATAGAGTTGGTCGGTTTTTTCGTTCCTGGGAATCCCTCTTTCTTCTTCGCTTCGAGATATCATGGATGAGCCTGTTTACTATCACTCTGTCGGTGACGGCGATCATGGGAATCTTTGCTCGGTGCCGTATAGTTATCCTCAAGAGACGCTGAGCTTAAGTGAGGAGTTGGGTAATTCCATTCTTCATAAGTTGATGTCCCTGGTAATGTAACAATTACCATACAAGAGCGGCTTGGTGTTTCGGACCCGATCATCGTGAGATGGTCGGGTTTTTTTATTATCTGCTCCGCCCATCCTTGTAATTCTCAGGTACGTTCGCCGGCTGTGCTAATCGAGCGTTAGTCTCGCCTGTGTCGGTTACTATTCGAGGGGAGCGATCACGGCTGATGTAATGATTGAATGAACAGAACAGGTGTACCCACACCTTTGTGGAATCACCTCGCTCGCTGTAGCAAGGCTCGTGCACTATGCAAGCGAACCCAACGGACCTCAAGGGGATCACTCAACTGGTCATATTGGCGACCGTTACGAGCATCTCGATCTACCTATGCTACGGAATCCTTCGTCCCTTCATACCCGTCTTGTCATGGGCGATCGCTTTAGTTGTGATCACCTACCCAGTTTACCTTAAGCTTGAGAATCTGTTTGCTCGCAACGCACTCCCCGCGCTCGTCGCGGTTCTCATTCTGGGGTCACTCATTTTGGGCGCTACCACCTGGGTCGTACACGAAGTCGTACTCGCCCTGGGAGAGGGAATTCAGGTCTTTGCGGATCAGCTTCAACAGGGGCAGTGGGAGCGCATTCTCGATGACCACCCCCAACTCCGCAGAGCACTCTCGTGGATGGATACTCACTTCCACATTCGCGTGGCTGTGCAGGGAACTCTCGACTCGGTTACTCAATGGGCTGGCCGAATCCTAGCAGCTTCTCTGTGGGGCCTCGCCGGTTTCTTACTCGTGTTGTTTACCTGTTTTTTTCTGTTTCGCGATACTGCTCCGTTATTGAGGGATATCAGAGGGCTTATTCCCCTCTCTCCTGGAGATACCGAGGAGATCTTCCGACGAGTCTCCGACACGATCTACGCTACGCTCTACGGCACCGTACTCGTCGCGACGCTTCAAGGGCTATTGGGTGGATTGATTTTCTGGGTCCTGGATATTCCGGCACCGGTGATTTGGGGCGTTATTATGGGGCTCTTGGCGATGGTTCCGTATCTTGGCGCCTTTATGGTGTGGATCCCAGCGGCTGTCGTCTTGGCTGCGGGAGGTCGGTGGGGAGACGCGCTTCTTCTCAGCGTTTGGGGATCGATCGTTATCGGGTTGTCCGATAATATCATCTTTCCCTTCCTCGTAGGAAAGAAGATGCGATTTCACACTTTAATCGTATTCTTTTTCCTCTTGGGAGGTGTGGTCCTCTTCGGTCCAGCGGGGATAGTGCTTGGGCCGGTGGTGCTAGCCATAACTGATGCTCTGTTCGAGATTTGGCGACGGCGGGTTTTTAAGCCGCGACCCCATCGAGGAGATCGCTAGGTAGGTCTTTTTTCACGCCGTAGCCCGGCAGCAAGCCTTGTTTCCTCCCTCTCACTGCTCTCGCTGTTGTGTTGGTGAGCGCACCACTCCACGGAAATCGACGAGAGTAATGAGGGGGAGAAGGCGGAACATCATCAGCGAGGTTCCGCCTTATGGTACTAAGCCGACTTCGAGGAGCCTGCTCCACCTCTTTGCTGCGGCTGCTGTTGCTGCTGATGTGACTGCTCACCGCCCTGTATCTTAATGCGCTTGGCCTGAGCTCGTGCTTGCTCACTCTTGGGCAGCGTGATCATGAGAAGACCCCGATCAAACTTTGCTTCGATCTTATCCTCCTGGATCTCACTGGAAAGAGGGATGCGTCTCTCGAAGCTACCATAGCGACGTTCCTCGATGCGCCCACGCCCGCGACGTGTGGTACGGGCCTCCTCCTCGTGTTTTTCGCCGCGAACAACCAGCATATGAGGCTCGAGAACTATCTCGACATCCTGCTCCTTCATGCCTGGAAGCTCCGCGTATACCTTGAGCTGTTGCTCATCTTCCTCGACGTCTATCTGCGGCATGAATGAGTACATCGATGTCGAGAGCGGCGCTAAGAGCGATGGGTCCACGAAATCCTGCATCATGGAATCCAAAACTCGTTGAAATACGCGTGGTACAGAGGCGGATTCTTCACCAATGCCTCGCAGTCGTCTAATAGGTAAATCACTAAATGCCATACAGTCTCCTTCTATTCGGGTTAAGGGCTATGTGCGGCTATCGCGCGAATCAGGAGCTGACCCCCTAACTTTTAAGCACGACAGTACCGGCCTCTGCTTAGGCAGAGAAACAGTAGGGTATACTCTCTGGGAGACTTTTTTGATGATTACCGTCAGAGAGGAATGAGGCTGGTTACTCTGCTGAAACGATCTTAATTTCGCGTTTGCACGATAAACAGTTTTCATAGAGCGGATAGCGCTCCTGAGAGGCAAGGATCGGCAACGACTTTCCGCAGTGAGGGCAGGTAACAGCGGAATCTACAATTTTTGTCGTGGCCTTAACGCTCATGTAGACCATGAGCGGGGTCAACAGAATACCGAGGGGAACCAGCACAAAGTGCGCGCCCGGTATACAAACACACGCTGCCGTAGTGGCGAGGCACACAGCACCGGTTTTTATTGCACGGTGCACACGAGCTCGCTTGTCAAACTCCAAGACCTGAAGAATTCCCGCTTGAGAGCTTTGTGCGTAATGTGCCGTGACTCTTCTGCTTGTTGGTGTCAGCTTTGCCATGCAGCAATAGTCATACAAGTGTGGTTTGTAGGGAAGAGAGGATAACTCCGCGAAACTCGGTCACTGCGGAGTTATGCGGCTACTAATGGGTCCGGCGGATTTGATAGCGGAGGTGTAAACAGATACCATCGCGACTCCCGGGCCCTGTTAGACGGTGCCGGTCATGGTACTCCCCAATGTCTTACTTGATAGAAACTGACACTGCGCTTGCGACCGATCACAACGAGGCTCTCGACCCGCGAGAATTGTCACCTCTGGATTTTTTCGCATGGGCTCGGGCCCACTCGTTCTCGGAGGACTCTATTCGTCGTTGGGCTGGGGCAGTGATAGGCCGAGGTGC
The DNA here is from genome assembly GCA_044351795.1 of Bdellovibrionota bacterium. GTDB lineage: Bacteria > Bdellovibrionota_C > UBA2361 > UBA2361 > OMII01 > OMII01. Next base: position 95,422 of record JBILFA010000001.1, read on the forward strand.
GTACCGAGCTCACGCTGTCATTCCGAGTAGCCACATTCCCAAGCGCCTCTCTCGCCATGTACTCGATCTCCCCGCCTTGACGCTTGAGCAACATCACTCTTCCCCGACGGACGGGTTTCAAAAGCTTCTCTTTCGCACCGCTGACGGCCTGGCGCTAGAGACGGTTCTTATCCCGCTCGAAAAGCCGGGCTCGGTGACCTTATGCCTCTCCTCGCAAGTAGGCTGCGTGATGGGGTGTGTGTTTTGTGCAACGGCCCGTATGACGAAACGCAGAAACCTGCGTGCCTGGGAGATACTCGACCAATTTGTGCAAGCACGAAACCTCGTGCAAGCGCAGGGACGACGCGTCACCGGCGCTGTTTTCATGGGCATGGGGGAGCCGTTCCTCAATTTCCGCAACGTCATTACTGCCGCTCGCTGGCTTCACTTCCCGGTCCAGCACGCCGTCTCGGGGAAAGCGATTACTGTAAGTACGGTCGGCTTAGTCCCAGAGATCGAAGCCTTCACGGATCTCAATCTTCCTTTCCGTCTCTCCATCAGCATCGGTGCCGCTTCGGATGAGAAGAGAGCAAAGCTTGTACCGGTCGCCGCTCGAACACCTGTCGGCCGCGTACTCGAGGCGGCTCGCCGACACGCACTCGCTCGTAGACAACGAGTTAACTTGGCCTATGTTTGCATAAGCGGAGAGAATGTCAGTGAGGACGACGCTCGTATGCTTGCGGATCTGATCGGCGATACGCCGGTACGCGTGGATTTAATCGACGTCACGGATCACTCCGGCAGGTACTCTCCACCCACGCCCGAGGAGTTGAAGACTTTCAGAGATGCTCTGTCGCGATATGTCAGACAACCGGTCGTTCGGCGATATTCGGGAGGTGCGGATATTCGTGCCTCGTGTGGCTCACTGGCTGGGTAGCTCTCGCAAAGAAGGGTAAGGCTTCTCCCTTTTTCTTTGTCACAATCGCACCGTGAGGAAGCACGAAGCTGTGGAGGATTTGAGGCTCTTTAATAGCGCTCAACGGTCGCGTGCGAGGGCAAGGAATCGTTGAGCACATCTTGCTCCATTCGCTGCCAGAGGACATATCGTTGTCGCCGCTCGGGGTTTTCGCACCTGTAGGTCTTCTCGGGCTCCTCGTTGTTCAATTCGTGCGCATGAAACTGCCCTACTGCTGCCATCCACGCACACAGCGCTGCGCCTCGAGCGCTTGCGTCTTTTCCCTTCAGCCGATGAAAGGTGTGCCCAGAGACATCGGCGATGTACTGAATAAGGTAATCGAGCTCGGAACCTCCTCCCGCCACATCGAGCTCAGCCGGAAATGCGTCTCCGAGTAGCTCTTTGTCGGCGAATTCCTCGAGCATTCTAACGATCAGGTTTCCAACGTTCTCTACGATTGCACGAGCGCGATCTGCATCCGTGGCGCCGTCTTTTATGACCAAAGTACTCGGAACTCCGTCAGGCCACTTGGGCAGCATCGGCTGCTGATTGAGAAAGTAGGCAGTCGCACGGCCTTTCGGATGTGCTGTCGCCGCCTGGGTACAGGCATCGTTGAGCTCCTGAGAGTCTGCACACCACCCCCTCCGTAGAGGCTCCAACAAGACACTCCCTGTCACCGGCGACGTTGTCTCGATTAAATACTGCGTTTCTCGCGCGTAGCCACTCGGCATTATCCGCGATAAGAGAACGCTCGTCATCAAGCCGGGCTTCTGTACGATCTCGGCACCTGTATCCACTGTTAGCGAGGCTATAGTTCCGAGATTGAGGAGCGGACGTTTCGTTCCACGGGAACGCCCTATCAGCGCTGCCTGCTGGTCGCCGAGAACCGCCATGATCGGAATCTCCTCGAACACCGCATGCGCACCAAGCGATGTTTTAATCGGTGCTAATCTACGTTTATCGACCTGAAAGTGACGACACAAGAGATCGCTCCAGCCTTTCTCGTCGAGGGCGTACAGCATCGTTCGCGCCGCCATGGTATCCTCTGTGATAAACGCGGTGCGCTTACTGAGCCGATACAGCAGAAAGGTGTCGAGGGTACCAACGAGGATGGACGGCTCGAGAAATCTCCTCTGCAACAGGTGAATCTTCCCCGCCGCAAAATTAGGGATCGTCGGCACTCCCGTCATCTGGGAGATCTTCTCCACTCCCCGCCCGAAATCTTGGATTATGGTGTGCGTACGCGTGTCTGCCCAGGTGATCATCGAGTGTACAGGCACCCCATCTTCGGCGCGCCACGCAAGAACTCCGGATCGTTGAGCTGCAAGGGCAGCAGCCCGTATCTCGTGTCCTTCAAGGTGAGCCCACTCCTTTGCTTTGAGGATAACCTCCACGACAGAAGAGAGAAGCCCCTCGGGATCTTGCTCCACACTACGATCTTGTTCGATACGGGCAGGCACTGAAGCGTGAAAGCTCTGGAGAAGCTCCCCGGCCCCATTGATAAGTATGGCCTTGGTGGAGCTTGAGCCTTGGTCGATCCCTAGGAAGAGGTCGCTTTGCATGGTACCTCGGACACCCTAATCACCTTCAGTCACAAGTCGGCTACCTCGTGGAATAATACCACAGTGCACTGGAATACTCACCCATGTTCAGCAGGCTATTAATCGATCAAAGGGGGGGGGTGAGTAAGCCTCTACCTACCCTCACAGCCAGCCTGATCTCCTGAACTGCGACCGGCTTTACAATTTTCTCATTTATCCCAAGAATAGAGCATTGGAGGCCCGATTGAGGGCCATGTGTTGGGTGGATGGTGTCAGTGATACGTAGGACGTACCTATCAGATAAAGTGCTTCAGGGAGAACGGATCTCGCGTACCGAGGCGCTCGAGATGTGGGGTTTGTTTGACTTCACGGAGCTTGCGAGCCTCGCCCAGGCGGTTCGGTTCCGGCAGAACCCAACCTACACCGTCACCTACCTGGTCGATAGGAACATCAACTACACCAATGTGTGTAATTCAGACTGCTCCTTTTGCGCTTTTTATCGGCACGATCCGCGCGATCCCGAGGCGTACGTTCTCTCGCGCGAGACCTTGAGCGAGAAGGTTTTGGAAGCGAAGGAGCTCGGAGCCACTCGCCTCTTGTTGCAGGGAGGACACAACGACGAGCTTCCCTACACTTTCTACCTCGAGATGATCGACTGGCTGCATTCAACCTTCAAGCTTGATCTCAACGCCTTCTCCCCCTCTGAGATTCACCAGATGACACTTGTCTCGGGCAAGAGCTCCTTGCAGGTACTGCAGGACCTCAAAGGGTGTGGACTCAACGGGCTTCCCGGCGGAGGTGCCGAGATACTGGATGACGATATCCGTCGTCGTATTAGCCCGAAAAAGATCTCGGCGCAGAGGTGGCTCGACGTCATGCAGGAGGCTCAAAGCCTGGACCTCGTGACAACCGCCACCATGGTGATCGGGTTCGGCGAAGCGCTCGAGCACCGCATCAATCACCTTGAGCGCTTACGCGACCTTCAGGACCACTCGGTGAGCCGAGGACGCAAGGGTTTCAATCTCTTCATCTCGTGGACGCATCAGTTCAACGAGCGCACTTCCCTTGGTCGCAGCCGTCACGTTGCCAAATACGGCGCGGGTGCTGTCGAATATCTGAAGAACGTCGCTTGGAGCCGTATCTTTCTGGATAACATCCGCCATCATCAATCGAGTTGGCCCACGTGCGGGCCTCACGTGGCGGAGATCGGACTACACGCAGGATGTGACGACATCGGAAGCACTATGATGGAGGAGAATGTGGTATCCAAGGCGGGCGCGCCGACTGCAAACAAGTGGTCGATGAGTCCTGCGGAGCTCGAGATGCACATTCGACAGGCCGGTTTCGCTCCGGCCCAACGCGACAGTTCGTTCACGATCGTTAGGCGTGCAGACTGCGGTGAGCCTACCGTTAGGTCTGCGAATGCAGCGGCGCTGCACCAACAGGCACTACCTCCGAGCTAAGTAGACGTGAGCAGTGTAGTCATTGAAGCGGTCCCGCAGACGCGCACTCATCGACTAGCTCGGGAGGAGTGGACGGCTCGACGTGCGGCGCACCGCGAACGGGTCCACTCGTGGGCACACGATCGCACGACGAGAGCGAACCTTCATATAACGCACCCGGTCTACGACTTTCTCTTCACCTATTATTCCTTTAGGCCGGCTCATCTGGAACGGTGGTCACCGGGGGCGGATGTGGTGCTGGAGGAATGCTCTCTCGATGAAGTTGACTGGCAGGGCGACTTTCAAAAGTTCGATGGTGGCGTAGTTATACCCGGAACGAGCTTTCCTGCCCACCGCACTACCTACCTCTCGTGGGCGATTCGCTACATGGATGGTATTGCAAAGAGACCCGCATCGTTCTGCTGCTTTGGTCTGCACGAATGGGCGATGCTGTACCGAAGTGAGGCGACGCGTTACGAGCAGGTACCACTGCGGCTCGTCCCTCGCGAGATCGACGCTGTTGTCGAGAGCTCCGAGTTGCGCTGTACTCACTACGACGCTTTCCGTTTTTTCACCTCCGAAGCAGCACCACTCAACAAGAGTTCTCTGAGTCGGGAACAAACAGGTGCCTATGATCAGCGTGGCTGCATCCATGTCACGATGGATCTCTACAAGTTTGCCCATAAGATTGCGCCGTGGTGTTCGAGCGAGCTGATGGCCGATGCCTTCCTCTTAGCTGTTGATGCCCGTACCATAGATATGCGGGCCAGTCCGTATGACCTTAGGGGCTTCGGATTCGAGGCTATCCCGATTGAATCTGCCGAGGGCCGTGAGGTGTATGTTCAGGAGCAACGCCAGCTCTCGGAGCGATCGGTCCCGATTCGAGAGCGTTTGATCGGAGTCTACAAGGCTCTCGAAAAAGAAAAAGGCGTATCAGTCACGACTTTGTGATTTTTTTGGTTCGTCGGTTCAGCATGTAGCTTTCTGACTCCACTTGGGTGGCGACTGGACAACGGGCGGTAACGGTGGTGTTGGTAATAAATCGGGAAAGTCGTGACTGACACGAGTTTTCACTTGAGAGCCTTGTTTATCTGACCAAACAAGCCGGTGAGGATACGCAACTCGCGAGTCGAGTAGTGTCCGCGTCGTGTCATATTCGCAAGCAGATCACGCATATGTGCCGGAGAGTTCTCGTTGAGAAAGCCGACCTCACGGGCAGTTTGGAGTACCATCTCGACAAAATGCTCGAGCGTGTCGTTGGTAGGCCATTCGCCTCGCTCAGAACCTATAGCTGCGCTCAGGCGCTTTCGGATGGCGTAGAGAGCTAACAGAACCGACTGGGCGAGGTTGTACGAGGGATTTGCCGCACGAGAGGGGATCCTCACGAGAAACCGGCACAGTGGGTAGTGCTCTCGTTTGAGGCCCGACTCCTCTGAGCCGAATACGAGAGCAACGGTTCGATTGGGAGACTGAGCGAGCGTTTCGACCCATTCGTCGAGCAAGATTTGAGGAACTCGATGCGAGCCGCTATCCGACGCGAAGCCGATCGACTCATGCGCATCTGCTAGTGCAGCAGACAGGGTCTCAAAGGATGTAGCGGCGTCGAGTATATCGCCTCCCCAGCACGCGACTCCACGTGCCACCACTTTATCATAGCTTGCCGGAGCAACGAGACGTAGCTCGGTGATACCGAGGTTACTCATCGCACGCGCTACTGCTCCAATATTGCGTGGATCCTTGGCCTCCACGAGAACGACTAGTACCCGCAGTCCATCGGGCAACGGAAGGAGATCACCAAACGCTTGTGGCTGCCTTGTGTCGATTTCGGACATGGCGAGGTACTCTCGGAGCAAAACAGGTATCAGCAGTGCTTCCTCCAGATGCTCACGCTTTTAAACGAAGCGGGATAGCCCTGGAGGACGGCTTGGGGCATTATCCCACAAACTAAACTAAACCCGAAACATCAGCGATCTCGGTATGAAGAATCAAAACTGGCCGATCTTGGGCAAGCTCTCGCAAAAGGATTTCCTAGGCCGCTATTGGCAAAAGCGGCCGCTCCTGATGAGGAAGGCGTTAGTACCCTTCCCTGACCTCATCACACCGGAGGAACTGGCGGGTATGGCGTGCGATCCGGCGGTGGAATCGCGCCTCATAATCGAGAAGGGTGGAAAAACCCCATGGGAGCTGCGTCGAGGTCCTTTGAAGCACTCAACTTTCAAGAAGCTTCCCAAGAAGAATTGGACGTTTCTCGTAAATGGTGTCGATAGGTTCGTTCCGGCTGTAAATGCCTTTTTAGACGAATTTTCCTTCGTTCCCTTCTGGAGGATGGACGATGTAATGATCAGCTACGCCGTAGAGGAGGGCAACGTCGGTGCCCATGTCGACAACTACGACGTATTCCTCGTTCAGGCACACGGCACACGTGAGTGGATGATTGAAGATCGACCGGTACTGGAAGATGACTTCGTTCCGAATCTACCGATTAGATTGCTACGACGCTTCAAACCCACGCACACATGGCTCTTGGAGCCGGGAGATATCCTCTATCTGCCTCCTCGCTTTCCACACCACGGGATCGCTCGTGGGGGCGACTGCATGACGATATCGGTCGGTTTTCGCTCTCCTTCTATGCACGATATCTTGAATGGCGTTGTTGCAAGTGGGCTGGTGAACACGGCGGAGTCTCTTCGTTATGTAGACCCTGACCTCAAACCTCAAGCACCTGGCGAGATCTCGCGAGATGCGATCTCAAAGATCAAGGCCGAGCTCACCAAGGTCTTACTTTCGGATGAAGTCATCACAGACTGGCTCGGGCATTCCGTTACGGAGTCCTACAACGACGTCGATCTCCGAGCAACTGCTCGCAAGACGACTGCTTCAGGGATTGAAAAGCTGCTTCGGAAAGCGAGCGCTCTTGTTCGAGCCGAGGGCTCTCGGTTAGCGTACATTAAGACAGGAAAGAAGGTCTCGTTCTTCGATAACGGTCGACGGCACGAGCTTTCCGGAAAGGCGGCAGAGCTCGCCGCTATCATCGCGGATCAGATCGTGGTGCCGATAGCTCGCATAGAACCACTGGTACGCGAGGCCTCATGCAAGCAGCTCATTGCAGATCTGCTCTCTTCGGGAGCCGTTGTGGTGGATACGAGCCCCGAAGGAAGCTAAGCGAAATCACGCGTCAGCGTGATTTCGCCGCTATCCGTCTGTCACGCCATCAAGGCGCGTAATTGATTCACTACTCGCGGCACACCCTCAGTTGCCGGTGCGGTTATGACGTGAAAGCTTTCATCGGCGAGGCCCGATGGGTTTGGATCGACCACGAATTTCAACGATTCGTACGGAACGTAATCTATCAAGCTTGCTGCCGGGTACACCTCTAATGATGTACCGACAACAACGAAAAAATCGGCGCTTTTCGCTATCTCTATCGCTCGGTCCATCATAGGCACAGCTTCTCCGAACCACACTACGTGAGGACGCAGCTGCGATCCCAACTCGCATGTGTCTCCTAGAGCGATATCAGCCGTGCACTCGTACAGGAGACTTTCGTCCTTGGTGCTCCGCGACTTCATGATCTCTCCGTGTAGGTGCACCACCGTCGTACTCCCGGCGCGCTCGTGCAGATCATCGATGTTTTGGGTAACGACGGTTACTTTAAAGACATCTTCAAGATCCTTAAGGGCGTAGTGGGCCTCGTTCGGTTGCGCTTTTCGTACACCCACGCGGCGTTCATTGTAGAAACGCAAAACGGCAGAGGGCCCTCGTGACCAAGCTTCAGGGGTGGCGACCTGCGAGATAGGAACTCCTTCCCACAGGCCGCCCGCTCCACGAAACGTACCAAGGCCGCTCTCTGCGCTTATACCGGCACCTGACAAAACGACTACGTGCCTCTCTCGCATACCGGCTTCCTCAGTTACGATAGTTTAACCGGGTGCGGCTATCCTTAGGCGACAGTAACCTCTTTAGAGAGGTACACATCTTGAATTGCATTCAGGATCTGAATTCCGTCTTTCAACGGCTTCTGGAATGCCTTGCGTCCTGAGATTAGCCCCATACCACCGGCGCGTTTGTTGATGACCGCCGTCTTGACGGCTTCGGCGAGATCATTACTCCCTGATCCGCCGCCGGAATTGATAAGACCGACCTTGCCCATGTATCCGTTCGCAACTTGATAGCGAGTAAGATCAATGATGTGGTCTGAACTCAAATTCGTATACATCCTTTCATCAAGCTTTCCGTATGACGAGGAGCCTGTGTTGAGCGCCTTAAACCCGCCGTTATTCTCTGGAAGCTTCTGCTTGACGATATCCGCTTCTATCGTTGCTCCGAGATGGTTGCCCTGACCGGTAAGATCAGCAGCGGTCTCGTAATTTGTGCTTCCGACCTTGAATCCTGGATTTCGTAGATAGCACCACAGGATTGTAGCCATGCCGAGGGAATGCGCCTCAGAGAAGGCTTTTGATACCTCCATTATCTGTCTCGTGGATTCCGGCGAGCCGAAATACACCGTGGCACCGATTGCGACACATCCCTGATTCCAAGCATCACGCACCTGAGCGAACATGATCTGATCGTGCTTGTTCGGATAGGTTAGCAGCTCATTGTGGTTGATCTTGAGAATCAGGGGGATGCGATGTGCGTACTTGCGAGCGACAAGCCCCAATGCCCCGAACGTGGTCGCCACTGCGTTACACCCACCTTCGATAGCCAATTTGACGATGTTCTCAGGATCGAAGTAATCGGGGTTTTTCGCAAAGGAGGCGCCCGCAGAGTGTTCAATACCTTGATCTATCGGAAGTATCGAAAGGTATCCGGTTCCCCTCAGGCGACCGTTATCATAGAGAGCTTGAAGCGAGCGCAACACCTGGATGTTACGGTCAGACGGCGTCCATACCCGTCCGACGAAATCCGGGCCTGGCAGAGCGAGGCTCTGCTTGGGAATACCTTTACATGTGTGCTCCAAAAGGCTTGCTGCTTCACCGCCCAAAAGTTCTTCAATCTGACTAGCATTCATAATAATTCTCCCTGAGTCCTATAAGACTATAAGGGGGCGGGCTAGGTATGATCAAGAAGAAGGGGGAAAAAAGGACACGCTGTGCGTCAGTGCTGAAGCGAGAACTACGGCGCTCCCTCGGATGATGCTCAACAAGCTACTCACCGTCCGCGTCCGAGAGAGCGATTCAAAGGCTCTTTTAACCACCACCAAGGAGCTGTAGAGCAAGTCTCGGCTGCTGATTCGCCTGTGCCAGCACCGCTGTTCCTGCCTGTTGGAGAATCGTGAGCCGAGTAAGCTCAGCGGATTCACTCGCCACATCGACATCGCGAATGACGCTCTCCGCAGCTTGGAAATTCTCACGTGCGACTGTGAGGTTAGCAATCGTTGTCTCGAGTCGGCTCTCCGCCGCTCCTAGGGTACCACGATTTCGCGCTATGGATACGATAGCGCTTCTGATCGCGTCGAGGGCGAATCTCGACGCTGACTGGGCAGCCTCCTCGGTATTGGCGATAATCGAAAAGGCGTGAATGGCGGTTTCCGCTTGCGCCAGACCGAGAGCGGCCAGTGTTGCTTGCACACCGGAGTACGCAATCTGCGAAATCGACGAGCCATCGAATCCCACTTGAAACGCGATGCTCTGTCCACCGCTCAAGAGCTTGACGCCGTTGAACTCGGTGGTAATCGCAATACGCTCCACCTCACTCATGAGCGCAGAAAACTCCAGCTGAAGTGCCGAACGTTGCCCGTTACTGTACACTCCGTTGGAGGATGACTGTGCAAGCTCGGATAGACGACTCAGGATGTTCGTAATCTGAGCTATAGCTCCATCGGTGATGGAGATGATCGAGATACCGTCGTTCGCATTTCGAATGCCGACCGTTGCAACCCTAGAGTCGGCTTTCAAGCTCTCTGCTATCGCCAAACCTGCCGCATCGTCTTTGGCTCGGTTGATGCGAAGTCCGCTGGAGAGGCGCTCGTACGCCTGCTGTAACCGTCCCGTGGTGTCGGTCAGGCTACGCTGCGCCCCTAAAGATGAAAGGTTAGTTCTAATCCCTAGACTCATAAATACGCCCTCCTAGCTTATCTACCCATCAACTGCAGCGCTAACTGCGGCTGCTGGTTCGCCTGTGCGAGAATTGCAGCTCCGGCCTGTTGCAAGATGTTGAGTCGAGTCAGCTCTGCAGCTTCTGTCGCTACATCTACATCTCGGATCCGGCTCTCTGCTGCCTTGAAGTTCTCTCGGGCTACTTGCAAGTTTCCGATCGTCACCTCTAGACGGCTTTCGGCAGCTCCCAGATTTCCGCGATTGAGGCTCACGGAGGCAATCGCTGCATTGATGGCGTCAATCGCGAAGCGCGCTGCTGTCTGAGAAGCTATCTCGCTCTCCGCGATAATAGACACTCGAGGAGCCGAACTGTTTGCGTTGGCGAGCCCGAGGGCTGCCAAGGTAGCCTCGACTGTTCCGTAGCTCACCTGCGAGAGCGACGATCCATCGAACCCGACTTGGAAAATTACGGACTGTCCACCGCTCAGGAGATTCAATCCGTTAAAGCGAGTCGTGACCGCGATACGTTGAATTTCTGATGTGAGCGCTGTGAACTCGTTTTGGAGAGCCGAGCGCTGCGTATTTGCGAACACTCCGTTGGCGCTTTGCTCAGCGAGCTCCCCAAGACGTGTGAGTGTATTTGCGATCTGACCAATCGCTTGGTCTGCGATTGATATTACCGAGATACCGTCGTTTGCATTTCGGATTGCCACCGTCGCCAAGGCCGAATCCGCCTTGAGGTTTTCGGCAATTGCGAGACCCGCTGCGTCATCGCGCGCTCTATTGATGCGAAGCCCGCTCGAGAGTCGCTCGTATGAGGTGTTTAACTTGTTCGAACTCTGATCCAGATTTCTCTGGGCGAGTAACGATGGAATATTTGTTCTGATATTTATTGCCATTATCCTTATCTCCGTGGCGAAACAGTCCAGGTATCTGGACTACACAAATCTTTCTCCCTGTCGTGGTCCGAATCCTTTCGTCCCAGCTTCGGCAAACTTTGCCGTTCTTTTTTCTCTCAAGGATTGTTCAGCAAGGACCTTGCCAACATCGACGTCAATGCGGGTCCAACTACTGTGCCTGAATACGACCTGCCTTCTCCTCCTGATCATTGTTTTCCCACCCATCATCAGAAAAGCTTCTTGCTGGATACTACCCGCGATACGTACTCACGGGTCGACGCGGGAAGAAATGGGGCGACGTTATCGTAGTGGGCCGAATCTTTTCCGGCTCGCTCGGCGCGGTGCTGCGCCGAAGCAACACGCCCTTCACCGGCATTGAAGGCTGCTACGGCAAGTTTTTCCAGCGAGGCATTATCCGCTGCGGGCTTAGTGTGCCTGTCGTTGGGTAGCGACGTTGGGGACTTGAAGATGTCGTGAAGGTACCTCAAGTAAGAGGTACCAAGCTCCATGTTGAGCTCAGGGTCGAAGGGGTCATAGGCGCGCTGCGCTTGGTCTCCCCTGGCAAGGAGATCTTTGCCGGTGGAGTCCAGTAGCTGAAACAGTCCTTTCGACGCGTGACCATCCGAACTAACGGCTCGAGCATTAAAGCCTGATTCGGTCTTCACCACGGCCGCCGCCAAACTTGGATCTATGCCAAACCTCTGTCCGACCACCTGTAGTCTTTGACGGATCTCCGCTTGGCCGAGCAGTGGAGTCGGTCCCCCTGTCAGATCGCCTGCCCATTCTATGCGCTTTACCTGATGAATCGTCGGGGTTTTGACACCTTGAACTGCCGTTTCAGCCTCCTGTGTCAGCAACTCAGGTGGCATCTTCGGCTCAAGGCTCGGTAGCTCCAGTGCAGGCTGATCGAACCGATAGCGGGCGCGAATATCCTCCTGATGCTCCGAGGATGCCGGAGGCTCAGGGCTTTTCTCTGTAATTTCAGGGGGTTTAGGGAGCAAGCTGTTGAGGCTACCCTCAAAGCTTCCTTTTTCCGCAGGGGTAGCAGGAGAGGCCGACACCCGTAGCAGGCGAGAAACGTCTTTAAAATGTGATCCGAAATCTATCCGCATTGGTGTGGGTGTCCTTTCCCTAAGGACTACCAATGCACCGAGCGTGCCACAGTTATTTCACTGCCCTGCTGAAAGTTCCGGCAACTCCCACGCTATCTCCGGAACGCCCCAGCGCTTCAGGTACTCGTTGGCCTTCGAAAAGTGACGACAGCCCAGAAAGCCTCTGTACGCTGACAGCGGTGATGGATGGGGAGCTTCCAAAACAAGATGTCTGCTGCGATCGACGAAAGCGGCTTTTCTTTGTGCGTACGAGCCCCACAGCAAGAAGACGATGTGATCCCTGCGATCGTTTAACTCACGGATGACGCGATCAGTGAACTTTTCCCATCCTCGGTTGGCGTGGGAACCTGCTTTCCCCTCTTCTACTGTCAGAACTGCATTGAGAAGCAAAACTCCTTGCTTGGCCCACGATTCGAGACACCCATGCGTCGGTCGCTTTATACCAAGATCGCTCTGAAGCTCCAGAAACATGTTTACCAACGACGGGGGTGGTGGTGTAGGAGGCTTCACAGAGAAACACAGCCCGTGAGCTTGATGCGGTCCGTGATAAGGGTCCTGCCCGAGAATAACCACCTTAACGTTATCGAACGGAATAAAAGTCAGCGCGTTGAAGACCTCAGAGTTAGCCGGATAGACGGTTTTTCCTGAGGCCCGCTCTGCTGCAACAAATGCAAGGAGCTCGGTGAAATATGGCTGCTCTTTCTCTCCTGCGAGTACGTCCTTCCAGGTGTGCGAGCAGGTAGCGACTGCGCGATTATCGGCGGTTGTTTCCATCCGCTCTGCTTCTGCCATGTCAGTACTCCCTTGCCTCTTCTATCTCCCCGAGAATCTGCAGATACGACTCGTAACGCCATGGCGCTATCTCGCCGCCTTCCACGGCATCACGCACTCCACATTGGGGTTCCTGAAGGTGTTTACAATCGAGAAAGCGGCATCCGCTCTTGAACTCGGCAAATTCATCAAAGGCTGCCTCTACAGCCTCCACCGACACATGCGAAAGCCCAAAGAACTGCACGCCCGGAAAATCGATGATCATCTTTCGCGCCGACTGAGCAGGCTCGTACAGGAATCCTCGCGGCTGCGAGGTAGTTTGTTTCCCCTGACCCGTCTTTACACTTACGTCTCCCGTACGTGCTTTGGCTGAGGGAACGAAGCGATTCAAGATAGTGCTTTTACCGACGCCGGATACTCCACATAAAGCCGCAACAGATACGTGAGGCGCCATCATTCGATGCTCGAGCTCTTCGAAGCCGTCGCCGAATTTTGCACTGCATGAGAGAAGCTCAATCCCTATCTTCCGGTATATGGAAAAGAGCCCCAGTATCTCTGCTACGCCCAGGTCTGCTTTGTTTATAACTAAAATTGTGGGGATAGCCTGAACTCGTGCGGCAACCAACATGCGATCAATGACAACCGGATTGAGCGCGCTACCGACTGCTGTGATCACACACAGCAGATCGATATTCGCCCCCATTCTCTTGACCGCGCCTCGGTACGATCGATAGAGGTTTCTGGTGGCGGGCTTTACTTCGGTGACGAAGATCCTCCCGTCTCGTATCTCAAAAGATGCTTCATCCCCTGGAACTATCTCAATAGCTCTGGAAGAGGTGGTGCCCGTTACGATTGCGCCGTTCTGTGCCAACAGAGTGACGTGGCGGCGGGAAACCTCCAACACCTGGCCGGTACCGGTTGAAGCTGTCGTGTTTGGTTCGATATACACACCGCTTACCTTACGCGACGGCGCGATACTTGACGAGGGGAACTGAGTCTCGAAGTCGGAACTTTGAGTGAAAATCGAATCCTAGTTGAGCTTAAGCGTCTACACGATAGGTATGAGTGGTTAAAGGAATTATAATGGAGTAAGCTTGGTTGCATGGTTTCTAGGTACAGCTTAACGAATCAGCATTTTAAGTTGGGTGTGACTCAATCGGGCCGACGTTCGTTTCCTTTTATCCCAGGCTTGGCGTTCATTGTTCTTGGCTTATTAGTGCTGTTTGCGCCGAGGCTTTTGATAGCTGCGATTGCTACCGTTCTCTTCATGATTGGGGGGCTTCTATGTTTTGCGGCCTGGAAGTTTGTACAGTTCAAACGTCAACTTACTAATTTAGCGCGCGATTTGGACGGACGTATTCAGGTACAAGCTTTCCATGTCAAGGAGCCCAAGACGCCCTCATCGGATGGCGATGATAAGAAGATTATCTACCACTGATCTCGCGTCGCACACTCTTTGTTTCAACTGCAACTGACACGACAAGAGGTGAGAGAGGCTTTACACCATTTGGTCTTCGGCCCCGCCGCCGCCAATGACGATCTTGCCTTCGGCCTCGAGCTTGCGCACGATATCGACGATACCTTGCTGAGCCTTTTCCACATCTTTGAGTTTGACTGGTCCCAGCGCCTCGAGATCTTCCTTGATCATCTCCGCTGCGCGCTGTGATACGTTGCGGAATATCAGATCCTTGAGATCCGGGCTGGCTATCTTGAGTGCTAGCACGAGCTGCTCGCGCGGTACATCTTTGAGAACCGTCTGAATGCCGCGATCGTCGATCTTCTTGACGTCCTCGAAGGTGAACATGAGATTGCGGATCTGTTCGGCCAGATCGGGGAACATCTCTTCGATCTCGGTGATGATGCGCTCCTCGTTGTTGCGATCCACAAAGTTGAGGATATCAGCAGCAGATTTCGGACCTCCGATCTCCTCCTCTTGAAGGTCGCTGCTTCGAAGCTGACTCCGGAGCACTTCGCGTACCTCGTCGACGACATCTGCTTTGACGTTGTTGAGGTTCGAAATACGGATCAGCACATCCGTCTGCATCTCCTCGTTCATGTGCGTCAAAACGTTAGCAGCCTGATCCGGATTCATTTTCGTCATGAGAAAGGCGACCGTTTGAGGGTGCTCAGCAGCGACAAATCCGTGCAGTATCTTTTCGGGAACTTCTGCAACGATGGAGCTTATAGGCTCCTTCTTCGCTCCCGTGATGTATTCCAGGAGCCCTTCTCCGGCAGTTTCACCGAAGGCGCTGGAGATAACGTCTTTGGCGAATTCACGGCCATCAACGAGCATGGTGTCGCCAGCGCGCAGCATGCGCCTGAATTCCTTGGAGATGTCGAACTGCGTTTCTCGATCAACCTCCGACACGGACATGAAGGCACGACTGATCCGCTTAACCTCCTGCTCATTCAGGCTTTGCATAACCTGTGCAGCGAGTTCCTTGCCCAAGCTCAATAGGGTTAGAGCAGCCTTTTCGGTATTTGATAGCTCACGGGGCATGTATCTAAACCTCCACCTTCAGATTCATATGATGACACGTTGGGGGTCAGGGTCTCAGATTGATTTCCTTGTATTCTTTTATCGTCGAAATTAGACTGAACCGATATGAATGGGGGCTCCGACGAGGAACTACTGGCGGCGTATTTTCAAGACCTTACCGGAACTCCTCCTTCGCACGTATCAGTTTTGTGGCCGCACGCCTCCGAGCGCCGCATGTACAGACTCGCCACATCAAGCTTCAGTTGCATAGGCGTTATGAACGGGGTAGCCGCCGAGAACGAGGCGTTCGTGGCGTTCGCTAGGCATTTCAGGTCCGTGGGCCTCCCTGTGCCCGAGATATACCTCTACCCGGCTCAGGGCGGCATCTATCTGCAGCAAGACTTAGGTGACATCACGCTTCTCGATACCCTTCAACATCACCGTACGCACTCAGACTCCTCCTTTCCCGGTCAAGCTGAGGCGCTTTACAAGACGGTACTGGACTTCCTCCCTCGCTTTCAGATCGAGGCAGGCGCAACTATCGATTACGGGAAGTGTCACCCCAACAGTGATTTCTCCTCTGACGCCCTCCGCACCGATATGGCCTCCTTCGAGCGGGAGCTCGTTAAGCGACTCGTACCGATGTATGATACCGAAGCGCTCCAGGATGACTTCGTCGCGCTGATAAACTTCTTGGCACAGGCGGGTGGAGGTTTTTTTCTCTATCGTGACTTTCAGTCGCGTAACATCATGATCGTGGACAAAGCGCCTTGGTTCATCGACTTTCAAGGAGGTCGAAAGGGTCCACTGCAGTACGATGTGGTATCTCTGCTCTACCAAGCGAGCGCCAAGATTCCACACATGTCTCGAGACATGCTCCTGAATCACTATCTCGATCAGGCAGTCAACTACACAGCTCTGGACAAGGATGATTTCTTCCGATACGTCGGTGGATTCGTCATTAGCCGAATGGTTCAGGTGCTCGGTGTTTATGGCAAAGAAGGATTAGGGGCCGGCAAGGAATACTTTGCAGCGAGCATACCGACCGCTCTCGACACACTGGCTCGGGAGCTCCAATCCGGTTCGTTGGGATTTGCCTTGCCTCATCTGACTGACTGCACGTCAGTGCTGATTACTGCTTTAGGCTCTCATCCGAAGTAATGCCCCGCTCCTTGAGTCCTTCAATGATGAGAGATTGGCCCGTTTTGTGGGCCCACGCCAGGGCATCAAGCCCTTCAGCATCTGTGTGTGAGAGATCGGCGCCGAGCTCCAACAACTCAAACACCGCATCGGCCCGACCGTTCTTTACCGCCGTGATGAGCGGTGTTGTGCCGTTTGGGCTCTGCCCGTTGACCTCTACTCCTTCGTCAGCAAGGCGCCGAACGGCTTCTACATCCCCCACCGATGCAGCACGCATGAGCGCGATCCAGAAGGCATCGTTGACTACGACTACCTTGGTCTTAGTCTCAGACACTTCTTCTTTAGACTCTGGGGAAGGTTCGGGTTGATCCGACGATTGAACATCCTCCTTCGCGCCTTTTTTTGAGTTTCCAAAGAGTTCCATCAATGCCGGATTAGCCTCCGATTCAGCCCAGCGACGCGCACTCCACCCCTCGAAATTCAGGAGGTCGGGATCTGCTCCGAGTTCGAGAAGCACACGTATAACCTTGATGTCACGGCGAGTCGTTGCTGAAAATAAGACCGTGCTTCCTTTATTGTGAGCCAAGTTAATGTCCGCCCCTAACTCAGCGAGCGCCCGGATGACGTGACCGTGCCCTTTTTCACAAGCCTCGAGCAGCGCGGTAGCGCCGAACTTGTTCCGTCGATTAACCTTGGCTCCGTGCGCCGCAAGCAATCGCACTACATCCTCGTGGCCCCGCGAAGCGGCAATCATTAACGCACTCGAGCCGTACTTGAGTTCGCAGTCAATCGCATCACCCCGCTCGATCAAGGCCTTGATCGTCTCGAGATCTCCGAGCCTTGCGGCGGTTATTAGCTCTTTTTGTTCGTCTGTATACTTCATGCCCATGTTGTGTATTTGGTTGCCGAAGCTTGTTTCAGTACTCTGTGGTGGTATCGACACAAAGTCGTTGGAACATAAGAGAACTCTGCAGAACGAGTATGGGAAGATCAGCGACCTGGAGGTCGACTGTCTGACGGCAGAGCAACGGACTACTGCTATTATATCCCTCTTAAGACGGTATAAGTGCCAGAACTTCCTGATGTAATCGACCATTAGATGCAACGAAGCAGCCGAAGGAAACGCCCCCAAGACCGCAGCGGATCTCATCACCCTTTTCATCCGTAATCGTACCTCCGGCCTCACGAATGAGCGCCATGGGCGCGGCGATATCCCATTCTCGATGGGTGGTCATTCGAATCACCGCTGCATCAAGCTCTCCTTTTGCCACCTTAAGGAGCGCTAGGCTCGAATCCATCGCCGGTGACGCAACCTCGGGTCTCGTGCACTCGAAGTTTCGGATATACACGCCACCTTGGCGACAGTGGGAAGTTACCGAGACACGTAGCGGTGTACCATTGAGAGTAGCCCCCCTACCCTCACGGGCTATTGCAAATTCTTGCCGAGCAGGAAAATACATCATGCCCACCGTGGGACGATATGATTCGCACAAACCAACCAGGATTGCGAAGTCGTCTCGTCCCGAAAGAAATGCCGCCGTGCCATCGAGCGGATCGATAATCCATGTTCTCATGGATTGCCTGACACGCTCGGGTTCGATCGCCGTCTCCTCGGAGAAAAGAATATCTTCGGGAAAAATCGTAGCTATCTCCCTCGACAAGAGCTCATTGGACTTCAGATCTGCTGTAGAAACCGGCGAACCATCGGATTTTTGGACGATATCGGACGACAGTCGCTCTAGTGAACTGGAACTTCCAGGCCAGTACGAGAGCAGAACATCCCCTGCTCTTGTGATAGTGTCTACAAGTTGATTCAAACGCTGATCATCGAAAATTTCCATGTACATCCCCCGAAAAACGCGTACTTTTGCAACCACTCCCTATACATTGAGGAGTTTTTGATGGCTCCGGCGAGATCGCCGCCGTAATATCGAAATAGGCACCAACACCGGAAACACCATATGCCGCAGCACATCCCTTTTCACAACACCACGAAGTCTCTCCAGCGCGAAAAGGTGTACTCACTTCTCATGCAGATACCATGCGGCTTTGTGACTACCTACGGTGAGATCGCACGTGCCCTTGATTCCAGGGCGTACCGCGCTGTCGGCATGATACTAAACCAAAACCCTGATGCCCCCCGCGTTCCGTGCCACCGCGTTGTCATGTCTGATGGCTCCCTTGGCGGTTATGCATTCGGCGTTGAACGTAAGCGCGAACTGCTACTTAAAGAGGGTGTATCAGTTGACAAGGACACAGTGGTCAACTTTCACCAAAAGCTTCATCGATTTACTCACCCTGTACGTTGAGTATCAAGAATGCGGCGCACGATCGTCACCGTATGCTCTGCTGAAGAACCGAGGTACGTGTGTAGTTCCTCAATAAGAGACTCATTCTCCCGCCCAACAGCAGCGATCTCGTCTCTCGAGCATTCACCGTCGTCTACATCATCGAGTTTTTGGAAAACGACTCCTACCCTAACCCCCCAGTCGAACATTCGCGTAACAACCGTCTCTTCCAAGCCAGCACAAATCGCCCCACTCGCTGCTGCAAAACCGAAGAGCGAACCAGTTTTCAATTCGATCATGCGACGCCGCTGATCACAAACCGCTACCTCCTGAAGATCGAGCTGCTGCCCCACGCACAACTCCGTCCAGGTCCGAGCTAACAGCTTACTCACAAGCGCTCGCTTCTCCGGTGCATCACTGGACATCGATACAGACGAAAAGGCTACTCCTACCAAGAGATCTCCTACCAAGATCGCAGTCGCCTCGTTGAACGCGCGGTGACAAGAGAGGCGACCTCGTCGATAGTCATCATTGTCCAAGGCGGGGAGATCATCGTGCACGAGCGATGCAGCATGCATCGCCTCTACAGCTATTGCACAGCGCAGCGCGCCGGAGAGATCCCCCTCCGCACCAAAAATATCCTGTACTATCGATAAGATAAGTAACGATCTGAGCTTCTTTCCCGCTCCCTGCAGCACATAGACTGTAGCCTCCCTCAAAAGCGCACTATCCCTCGTCAGCTCAACGGCTAGCGAGGAAAGCCCTGCGTCTACCTCCTCTCGCCAACATTCCAACAAGGGAAGAGCAACGACGCCATTCATCAAAACACCGTTATCTAACACTTTTTCCATAGCGGCCTTTTGGGAAGGGAGAGCATCCTTCGAAGCTTGCCTAACATATACATCGACCCTGTAACGTAGGCAGGAGGTGCTCCAGCGTCAGCTAGAAGATCCTTAAGACATCTCTCGTAGTTTGTGCCATATCGAATCACCCTTATGTCATTTCTCGATAGAGCCAAAAACTCTACGATACGCTCTTCTGGAAGAGCCCGCTCAGATTCGGGTAGAAGGATGCGCAAGGTTTTGACGAATGGGGCCAATTGAGCGAGCATCTGCTCCCAATTTTTCGTATCGAGCGCACCAAACGTGAGATCAATATCACGAGCCTGACGACTCTCGAGAAATGAGATAAATGCCATTATTCCCGCCGGGTTATGTGCCGCATCGAGCACAAACCGGCGCCCTAGGACCTGGCACTCCTCCAATCGTCCCGGCCAAAAAGTCTCCCCTACTCCTCGCATACACGCTTCAGGAGTCAGCCCGACCTCTAGCGCAACAGTGGCGGCAACAGCCATGTTGTGGCCTTGATGAATACCAATGAGTGGAGACTCGAATTCAAAGGCTACATCTGAGCCGGAAGGCGAAAACTTATTCCAATACTCGAATCGCCTAGGATTGTCCGTAATCTGTCGCGCCCCGTAGTCAACGCCAAACTGACGGTGCTGCACGTCACGAGCCATACGCCTTACCACCGAAAGAGCCTCAGGCGGCAAAATTCCGCTAATGAGGGACGAGCCTGGCTTTATGATACCGGCCTTTTCTGCAGCGATCTCTGCTAGAGTGCTGCCCAAGATATGTTGGTGGTCGTAATCGATAGTAACGATGGCGCAAGCCGCGGGTCGTGAAATGACATTAGAGGCATCCAACCGTCCCCCTAAACCGACCTCGACCACCCCCCATTCAACATTAAGCTCACGAAAACAAAGAAATGAGATCGCTGTTATAGCCTCATGGAAGGATATCTGGTCACCACCCTTGTGAGCAGCTGAGCGAAGATCATAAGACAGCTCACCGAGTATCTCTTCACTCACCGGCCAGCCATCTATTACTATCCTTTCATTGAGCGATTCGAGGTGCGGAGATGTATTTAAGCCAACTCGGTACCCCGATTGACCCAGAATCGAGGCCAGCGCAGCCGAGACGGATCCCTTACCGTTGGTACCTGCTATATGTAAAAAGGGTAAATCCTCCTGCGGATCCCCAAGACGAGCCAAAAGCTCTCTAATAGGTTGTAGAGCGAAACCTCCCCTCCCGTTCCAGGGAGCCAGGGAGTTAAGATACCCGAGCCCTATTTGAACCTTATTCACTGTCCCACCGTGGGACACAGCGCTCTGCGTCCCTTTCATTGTCAATTCACGATATTAGAGACCGTCCCACGGTGGGACATCTTACCCTTCAGCTACCAACTTCCGGAAGAGGATCTGAAGATCCCCCTCACCGTAGAATTCGATCATCAACTTGCCATTATCCGCCTCTGCATGGGCACGATTGAGTCGAACCTTCATACCAAGTGCACGCTGAATTTCATCAACTATCCTAAGGTCCTCTGCATTCAGGACCTTTGAATCGCGGTTAGCAGGCTCTGCCGGCTCCCTGTTTGACTCTAAATCTTTTTCCAGCTGGGATCGTGTAAGCACATCGAGGTCCTTCAGGTAACTAGCCCGAATACTCTCGTCCTCTATCTTGGCCAGAAGGAGAACTTTTGATTCTGCGGCTCCCTCGCGAAGAGCGTTCAACAGGTCATCCGGCAGCTGAAGTATCTCTAAGCTCCTCTGCACAGCACTTTTGGAGATGCTGAGCTTCTCTGCGATCTCGCGGATGCTCAAATTATGTGCATCTCTAAGTGCTCCGATCGCGTACGCTCTCTCAATTGGAACCAGATCTGCCCGCTGAAGGTTTTCGACAAGCTGCATCGAAAGCATTCTGCCATTTTCATCTTCGGTCTGGTTAACTATCGCTGGAACTGTAGCTAACCCTGCAATTTTGGAAGCACGAAACCTTCTCTCTCCGGATATCAGGATATAGCGACCAGGAAGCGAGCCAGCTCGCACCAAGATGGGGCTCAAAACTCCGTAAAGCTTGATAGAATCGGCTAACTCTTGGAGCTTCTCTTGATCAAAGGTCTGCCGGGGTTGGTTCGGATCGGCCTCGATAGCCGAAATAGGGATCTCTTTGTACGGCACACCCCCCTTCCCTCGCTCATCGAGTGCTGGCCCCTGCATCAGTGGATTATTAGAGAACGAAAAACTACGCTTGGACATTGAGAACCTCCTCTGCCAACTGCATATAATCCTCTGCGCCCGGACTCTTAGGCATATACTCAAGGATCGTCTGACCCTTTGCTGGGGCCTCAGCTAAGGCTACGTTCTCACGGATGACAGTAGTGAAAACGAGCTGACCGAAGTACGCACGAATCGTATCTGCTACCGCTCTCGCCAAACGCTTGCGGCTATCGTGTAAGCAAATAAGAACCCCACCTACAATCAGGCTCTGATTGTAGACATTTCTAACTTGATCAATTGTATCAAGTAGTTGCCTAACTCCATGGAGAGCAAGATACTCACTCTGCACGGGCACGATAACCTTATCCACTGCCGCCAATGCATTCAAAGATAACAACCCAAGGGTCGGTGGGCAGTCGATCAGAATGATATCGTACTGGTCACGCACCTTCTCTATCGCCCTCTTCAAAAGGAGCTCTCGGCCAACCACTCCGCCCAATTCGAGATCAGCGGCACTTAGCAGCAGGCTTGATGGAACTACATCTATATTCGGCGACCGGTGGATGACGACATCTTGAATTCGTTTAGTTCCCTTGAGCACATCGTAGACAGTCCACTCGGGCCCTTCTGCTACTTCATTTAGATCGTTAGGATCCTCCTTCACCCCCAAACCGAGATGGGTGGTCATGTTACTTTGCGCATCTATGTCGATGAGTAAGACCTTCTTCCCCTTATGAGCTAATGCGGCTCCGAGATTTACGGTCGTTGTGGTCTTCCCAACGCCCCCTTTCTGATTGACGACACTAATTGTAATTGCCACTGTGGTTCCTCCGGCATCGTGAACTGAGGTAAGGAATCTCGCAGAGTTCGCTGGTAAAATCTATACTTAAGTCAATTCACGATGAAAAATCGGCTCGCTCAAAGGCTGCTCTCGACCTTCATTGAAATAGACGAGATTCGTGCAATGACGTAAGAGAAAATGCGCCCATTCTCTATCTCAATTCACGATACCAAACCCTTTTCGTCCCTAATTCCCTCTCGCCTGTTTACGCGTCGAGGGCGTTTGGTCTCAATTCGTGAACCGAGATAAGATTCCTCGTGAAGTGAGAGTAGGGCACTCGTGAATCGGCCCACAGTGGTTCGGGAACTGAGGTAAAAAGGACTCGTGAAGAGAGGATAAAAGGGTCGTGATTTGAAATAAAAAAATGACAGTAACAACCTAAAATTCCTTAGTTTTTTTCCCGCTCATCTAGTAACATGTTTCTTAAGAAAAGATTGTTTAACTAACTAAAACTAAGCTATGGTGTCGGCGATTTGAGAGGAGGGATTGTTGGTCGTGATTCTAGTTACATTCGTAAATACGCCGGATTCCACCGAAGTCTCGCCGCCGTTGAGTAATAATGTCTTCATAAGCAGGGTCGCAGCGCATGGCGAACACTACTGACAGTGAAACATTTCGAGCGATGAGCTCGTCTGCTCTCACTCTCGAGAGCTCCGATGAAGTATCGGATGTTGCTGCAGTACCTGTTTCATTGAATTCTCATTCGCACGCAGGCTCGGTTAAGATCTCCCGTGACGAGATGAATCTTGCGGAATTTCCCCTCACGGTACTCTCGAAGCGTGTTGACCCTTCGGTAAAGACCCTCGAGTTTACAGATGCGGTCAAGGGCAAGAACGGCGAGCTCGTCAATCGCAAGTGGATTATAACAGGCGCCGACAAATTTGGATTGCCGACGTCCTCCGATGATGAAGTCTTACTCGGCTTACTCAAGCTCACGGCAGATGATGGACTACGACAGCGCAAGATATACTTCACCCGTTATGAACTTTTGAAGATTCTCCGGTGGACCACCGAGGGGAGAAGTTATACGCGGCTGCAGAATGCTCTCGATCGATTGAGTGGTGTCCGCATTAAAGCCACGAACGCATTTTACGATAACGAGAGCAAGCTCCACAGCACGCGCAATTTCGGCATTATCGACGAATATGAAATTAACGACGGGCGCGACACGCGGCCGAGTTTCTTTACGTGGAGTGAAGTTCTCTTCACCTCATTTCAAGTTGGATTCATAAAGAAACTCGATCTCGATTTTTATTTGGATCTCGAGAGTGCCGTTTCCAAGCGCCTCTACCGCTATCTGGACAAACACTTCTGGTATCGTTCTCGGATTCAGATGAACCTCTTCACGTTGGCGCACGAGAAGATCGGCATCTCACGGAACTATGTGTACGCCAGCTCATTACGACAGCAAATTGAACCTGCTCTCGATGAACTCAAGCAGCGGGCGATGTTGAGTCACTACGAATTCATCGGCAAAGGCAAATCCACGGAGATAGTTCTGACAGCAGCTCAACCGCCCCGAAAGGTTCTGGCAGCGCAATCATCGACTGTGGCCGCAGCGGAGTCCGATATGGCCGGAGCGCACGGAATCTTTGCTGGTGGAGTGGGGCAGAGCACACCGATGGTTGAAGCTCTGGTCGTGCGAGGAATCGCAGAGAAGCAAGCTCGCAAGCTGGTGATGGGTCAGGGTAGGGACGCAGAAGAGCGACGAGCTGCGATTATCGCTCATTTCGACAAGCTTATCGCCTCGGAGAGCCACCTCGTTAGTAAGAATCCACAAGGCTTTCTTTATAGAGCGATCGAGAAACCCTTCGATTTCACCTTGCCCGGGGAGAAGTCTCGCAAAGTTGGAGGAGATGCTCCGCAGGTAAAGATGCAATTCGACAGCCCCGGTACTAAGGGGCACGCAGCCAATCCGAGTCACTCCGACGCATCTCCAAGCGCTCGACGTGACCTTGAGATTCGATACCTCACCGAGCGTAAGCGCAAGTTAGACAAGGTGAAAGCAGAGACGGCAAGTGTTGAATTGCAGAATCTCAGACAAGATGTAGAAGGTGCCTTGGCGAAATTACGCGCATACATCTCGGCAACGCGGTTCAGTGAAGCAGTCGCACACGGCGTGGACGAAAAGCTACTCGAGAGAAATGGTTTTCCGGATTTCGACAAATGGCGTAGGTCTCTCGAAGACTGATTTCTAGACTGAAATGATAGCGTGCGTGACTCGCTTTGCTCCGCGTACCTTTGTTTGTTAGAATTTCGGCTCATATATGAAAGAATCTCTAGTCGACGCAATACAAGCCGCATCAAGCCTCTCGCGGGAGCTCATAGCTAAGAGCGTGGTTCCTACCAAGGATACTAAGCACGGGGATCTCGCCTTTCCGTGCTTCCTTCTCGTGAAGGACTGGGGGCTGCCTCCTCAAGAATGTTCGAAAAAGCTGCAAACTCTGGTGAGCCTTCCGGAGGGTTTTGAGAGATGTGAGAGTCAGGGGCCGTATCTGAACTTCTTCTACGACCGTGTGAAGGCGATATCGGAGGTCTCTGCTCGGGTGTTGCGCGAAGGGCTAACCTATGGCTCGAGTAAGAATCGTGGTTCTATCGTAATTGATTACTCACATCCGAATATTTCAAAGCCGTTTCACATCGGTCATCTACGAACAACGATCATTGGGTTCTCTCTCTACAATATTTTCAAACACCTTGGTTACACGACCACAAGTGTCAATCACCTGGGCGACTGGGGAACGCAATTTGGCTTCGTATATGCGGGCTGCACCATTTGGGGAAAGCCGACTAGTGATATGAACGAACTCGTCGGGCGCTATGTCGAGGCAAACCTGCTCAGGAAAGAGCAGGATGAGGGACGCGAGCTGGACAAGCCGCTTGTCAACCAAATTGCACGTGACTACTTCAAGCGGCTCGAAGCTGGAGATCCCGAAGCGACTGAGTTTTGGAAGTGGAACCTAGAGGTTTCGAAGGAGTACTACCAGAAAACTTACGATCGAATGGGGATTCACTTCGATGCATGGAATGGAGAATCTTTCTACATTCAGTTCTTCGATGAGTATGTGAAGGTATTGCAGGAGAGTGGCATCCTTGAGAACTCTCGTGGAGCAATAGGGGTCGATCTCGGTGAACCGCTGGGCTTTGCTCGCTTGTTAACCGAAGACAGCAGAACCTTGTACCTCACGCGTGATGTGATAACGGTGCACTATCGGGAGAATACCTACCATCCGGATCGGATCCTTTATGTGGTCGGCGCGCCTCAAACGCTGCACTTCAAGCAGCTTAAGGGGATTATGCAGCGCCTCAATCATCCGGCAGCGGAAAAGATAGTTCACATCCCTTTCGGAAACGTCCCAGGTATAAGCACGCGTAAGATGAAAACGAACTCGAGCGAAGTTTCGCTCGACGCGCTGTTAGACGACGCACATGAGCGGGCTCGCGATGCCTATGAATCGGAGGTTTCCAAGCGCCCAGCAGGAATAGATGTGGAGGATGTCGCGGAGGCCGTTGGTCTTGGTGCTGTATATTTTAACTACCTCAGTCGAACCAACAACAAGGAGTTCAATTTTAGCTGGGAGGAGGCTCTCAACTTCAAAGGGGACACTGGACCATACCTAATGTACGCAGTGGCACGTCTTCACAGCATGGAGGAGCGAGCTAGGGCAGAGGGGATCGTTCCGACAGCAGCGGCGGCAGGTGATAAGCTACCCGAAGAGGAGGCTTGGGAGCTCTGCACGGTCATGTCGCGATTCGAGTCAGCGCTTGAAAAGACGTCGCAGGATTACGAGCCCTGCACGATCTGCAACTACGCCTTGGACCTCGCCAAAGCTATCTCGCGTGCGTATGTGAAGCTGAGGGTTCTGGGTGAAGAGGACAGATCGGTAGCTGCGGCACGGCTCACACTCTTTATCTCGGCTCGAACGGTTCTAGCTACAGCTCTCAAGCTTCTCGGTATTCGACCCCTCGAGCGAATGTAGGAAGAGTTCGCAGAAAGCAAGAAGGTCTCATGTAGGCTCTTAGGATCTACGTTGAGTTATCTGGTGAGTCTTCTCGAGGGCCGCGCTAAGCTGCCCAGATGACTAACCAAAGAACACAACCGATGTTAATCGCTCCACCGGCGGTAGTGTACAGGTATTCCCTTATCAAAGCTCATGGCACATTATAAAGATACCAGAACGCATCTCAAACCGACCGCCAGGCTCTCGACGATGGCATTCAGGGGTCTATAATGGTGCCTTGCATGGCGATCTCGCCGCCCGAGTTTGGGAACGCTACAAAGAGGAATTCTACTTATGCCGACTCCGCGAGAGATAATCGAATACCTGCTCCCGTTTATGATCCCGGCAGGCCGGTACAGTGTGCAGATCCAAGGGAACATCGGAACACACCCCGCCAAAGAAGGGAGCACCATATTCCATCACGCCCTTTCAGATGCTGATCTCACGATCCAGAGCTTCCTTGAGGTGGTATTGCTCGCGAAATTTCCCAAGGTCAGCTTTTTCTCCGAGGAAGGGGAGCATTCACTGAATGCGAAGTATTTTGCGGAGGATAGCGAGCTGGAGATTCTGCTCGATCCCGTCGATGGTACCCGTTCGTACATCGATAATCGCGATCACTTTCAGATAATCGTAACTATCCATGATCGAACGGAGATCGTAGGGGTGCTGTGCTACATGCCCCGCAGAGATCGGTGTTATGTAGCAGTGAAAGGGGAGGGGGCTTTTGTCCTCTCTACTGCAGAGATGGAGAGCGGCGCTCCCGGCACCAAGGTATCGGTTACACCGAACGATGGGCCGATCTTGCTCTTCAATTCCCCAGAACTGGAGGCGATTCTTTCGTCCCGTTTCGTCGTAAAGGATCTGGCACTGTGCTATCAAAACGGCTCAAGCAAGCACGATTCGACGGATCTACTCGACAATAAAGCCTCGGCTATCGTACTCCCGAGTTGCCAGGCTATCGATGGAGGAGCACTGGCGTTTGTGGCACAAGAGGCTGGAGCGGTGGTTTGCGACTTTTCCGGTCAGCCGATGGGAAACTTTCGTGCCTCTCCAAAACGCGTGCTGCACAATATCATCGTAACTGCCGATCCCGAGCTCAACCGCGAGTTGAGCAGGGTGCTTTCGGGAGATACGGTGTCTTAACGGCCTGAGAGAAGTATCCATGAAGACTCGTCTGACAGGCGAGCCGGTAGCGGCTCGCACAGTATCAACCCTTTCCTCTCTTGTCCGATTAGTCGGACTCTTAAGGCCATACAGAGTGATGTTCCTCTGTGCGCTGGTAGCGCTCTTCGTGGGTAGTGCTACGAATCTTGTTTTCCCCGAGATAGTCCGGCGGGCGCTCGAACCGAGTGTGTTCCCCGCTCTCTTAGCGCAGCTTCACCTTTTGATGGGGGCACTCGCTCTTCTCTTCACTGTGCAGGGTGCGGCCTTCTTCAGTCGCTCATATCTTTTCGGCTTGGTCGGTCAGCGGGTATTTCATGATGTTCGAGAGCGCCTTTTTCGGGCTATCGTGTCGAAGGATATTCGATTTTTTGACCGCAACCGCTCGGGTGATCTCGCCTCGAGAATAAACTCCGATGCGGCACTCGTACAGGAAGCGGTTTCGACAAAGCTCTCTGTCATCCTGCGTTATGGTTTGCAGGTAGCCTTCGGTGTTGTTCTGATGCTGTGGATGTCCTGGCGCATGACTGCGGCTATCGTGGTGAGCGTTCTTGCAATGATGGCTCTCTCTGCAGTGTTCATCAAGAAGCTCAAGACAGCCTCTCGCTCGTATCAGAGCGCACTGGCGCGACTGATGGCGTTTGCTTCCGAGTGCTTCTCAGGGGCAAAGATAATGCGTTCCCTAGCGGCCGAGAACGATGCACGAAACCAGTTTCAAGCGATCAGCCGAAATGTTCTTGAGTGCGGTGAACGTCGTACCGCAATAGCGGCCGCATTCTCATCAGGAGCGAGCGCCGTACTAAACCTGCTCCTTGTGGGAGTGCTGTGGTACGGGATTCATCTCGTCCTTATACAAGAGCTTCCGTTGAATGATCTTGCTGCCTTTGTGTTGTACGGGGCGATTGTGGCGGTGTCGTTCAGTTTTCTGGTTAGTGCGTATGCTGACCTCATGCAAAGCCTTGGAGGACTCGAACGGGTATTTGAACTTATAGAGGGAGGCGACCGAGCTGATACCCCGACAAACTACCCCCGCACCGAAGTACGAGCGAAATCGGTCCACGTTGAGTTGAACCACGTCTCGTTTTCGTACCCTGACCGACCAGACGCGCAGGTGTTGGATAGAATAAGTCTGCAGCTACTCCCAGGACAAACTACAGCGCTCGTTGGGCCGTCAGGATCTGGAAAGAGTTCTATCGTTCAGTTGCTTCTTTCGTTTTACTCCTCCAACAGTGGTGACATCTTGATAGATGGTCGTCCGCTTTCGTCGCTGAGCGAGCAGGAGATTAGAACCTCGGTAGCGTGGGTTCCTCAAGAGCCCCACCTATTCGGTTTTACGATCTACGAGAACCTGATGTTCGGAAACCGGGTCAGCTCTCGTGAGCAGTTGCTCAAGGTCTTGCCGAAATGGGAGTTTTTAGATTTCATAGAGACGCTTCCCGAGGGTACCGATACCGTTTTAGGAGAGCACGGGGCTCAGCTCAGTGGTGGACAACGACAACGTATCGCCATAGCACGCGCGCTGCTACGAAAACCCTCTCTCCTCATACTCGATGAAGCTACGTCCGGCCTCGACAGTGACTCGGAGGCTCAAGTGCTTGCGGCTATTCGAGCTTGGCTGCCGGAGAGCACTGTACTATTGATCTCTCACAGGCTTGCAACGGTTCAGAGTGCAGATGTTACATACGTCATGCACGAAGGGCGGATACTTCAGCACGGCACCCATGAGCAATTACGGAGTGCAGAAGGGCTCTACAAGCAGTACGTGACACGCCAGGCGTTGGGATAGCGGAGAGGTGATGGCAACGACGATAATCATCTTGGATGACAGCGCAGAGTTTCGAAAGCTCATGTCGATGCGTCTCAAATCCTTCATTCCCGACCTTTGCTTGGTTGTATTCTCGTCGATAGCAGACGCTCGAGATGGAATCAGGGCACATCCTGAGCTACAGCCCGATCTCGTCATTCTCGATCATCATCTCCCGGATGGGGTTGGTCTTGAGCTCATGAGTGAAGAGCGACTTCAGGGTCTTGCGATCCTAGCAGTGAGCTCCGACCCTGATCCGGAGATCCCCGGTAGCTCCATGCGTGCAGGAGCTACCTACTTTCTTTCCAAAGATAAGGTGAGAGATCAGAGCTTCAAGTCGTTGGTGCTTGGTCTAGTAGACCGCAACCGCACTCAGCGTGAGCTCCAAGAGGTTCGAAGAAAGGCTACGGTCGTTGATACAGTGAGGACGCTCGTGGATACCCTGCGGCACGAGATCAACAACCCTCTCGGGGCAGTTCTTGGAGCTGCCTTTATTCTGAAGAGCACTTCAGCATCGGTCGAGGACAGGCAGGAAGCAGCTCGTTTGGTCGAAGAGAGTGGTAAACGAATCAAATTTGTTCTCGACGAGCTCAGCAGAGCGGTTTCACTTGATCAGGTGATGAAGTCCGATCACCGTGTTTTTCAGGTGCCGGGCGACAAGCCGTGGGAGTCGGGTAAAAAGTAAGTTTTCGCTCGTTTCTCGCCTTCCTTTCTTACCTTGCATCCTCTCTTTTGTCGCTTGGACCGTATATCTTTACGGCGTGCCAAGAGTATTTGAGTTTTTTGTCGTCAGCGAGGTGAGCCACAGTCGTTCCGCGCATCGTAGAGCCATCACGATCTAAAGTGGCAGAGTTCTCGAGCCGCGCAAACTCGCTAGTAGATTCGAAGGTAAGGGCGATAGTGCCGTCGACGTTCAGCTTCTTGTTGCCGGTAGTGTACGTGAAGGCGATAGCTCGGGCAGCATTTTGCATGCCGGCTATGCCGACCTCCGAGAAGGTGTACCCTTCGAGGAAGTCGGGACTGGATACGTTTAAGCCCAGAATCGTTTCGCCGACCTTGTCTTTGATCTCAAGGGGGCTCTCCGGCTCCAACATCACTCTCCACATACCTGCAGGGCTGTAGATCGATTGTAGAGCTGTCTTTTCGTTCCAGGCACTCTCCGGCAGAGTTGCTTCAGCGCGTGTATCCGCAAGCTCACTCGTTGTAGGCGCTGTACGATCCCCACCCAGCACACGGCCCATCATTATACCTTCTGCCGTAGCGTGCCCTCGAGCGTGCCAGTCGACAGCCTTGCCAGTGATGAGCTTGTTGTCAATCTTTCGGTGGTACCCGATTGGGACGGTCAGATCACCGAGCTTGTCCGCCGCCTTTTCCACCTTGAAGAAGAGAGCCTCTATCCCCACTTCGCGAGCCAGCCGCACTTCACCGGCTTGTGATATTGCATCTTCGTTTTCGTCGAACCATAGTCCAAGCGGCTGTAGTTCATCTCCCGAGATCTGCTCGTCTCCGTTCGCATCGAGGGACGCGAGTGCTTCGAAACCGTGTGCCCATTTAGAGCGCGCCGCTTTCGAATCCTGGGGGTTCGGCTTTCCACCGAGCGCCCAAACTCCAAACACCTGCTCGGCAGTAGTGATCTCCCCTTTGTGTTGAGGATCGTACACGAGAAGCGGCGCCGCCTTGGAGCCACGCCACTCCCAGTACTTGGCTCCTGTGGATGGATCGAGCGGGAACTTAACGATCTTGTAACTGAGCATCGGATTCCCTTCGCCTTCGAAGATGAGGGAGATCGGGGTGCTAGCCAGGTACTCTACGACTAGCTTGTTAACAAGGCAGGCCTGTCGCTGCGCATCATTGAGAGCACCAAAAGGGATCATTCGGCATTGAGAATCGAGAAAAACCATACCCGTCAAGCATGCAACTTCCCCCCAGGCAGCTTCACCCCCCCCGAGCTTTCTACCTTGGAATGCATGATCATAGCCGGTCGCCCACGATGCACACGAAATGTACTTCTTGTTGTCGTTGTAGAGGGCGGCCCTCTGCGACCCGCTCGGTAGGTCTACCGGATTTGGTAGGCCTGAATTGCCTAGCAAGTTAATCCAGAGCCCGCTGATGATGTGGTCGTCACTCCACTTGTGGGAATTAACGCTGTAACTGGCGGAAAACGAGCCGGTTTGAATGAAAGTCTCGTGGTTGTATGTGTCGAAGCGCCCACTATTCCCGTCTGTGTCAGCCCACCAATTAATGGAGTTCTTAGCCAAATTGTGAATACATGACGCCTGTTTGGCCGCCCCCGATGTGTTCATGTTAGCGATAGTTACAGCATCGTTCACCCCCATCATTCTCACGTCGACTACATAGCACGGCGGCGTTGGCGTTGGCGTTGGTGTCGGATCGGCTACACACGAGAGGTTACCGTTATTATTGTTGAGGTAGGGTGCCTCGGGAGGGCAGCACTCCGCCGGGTTGTTACGTGCTTGTCGGAGACCGCTCGGACAGCATTTTTCGGTGGGGTGGCCAATTCTCGGGTCATTCCCAGGAGGACACGCATTGCAGATGTTGTTGTAGAAGTACGGTTCTTGAGCCGGGCAGCACTCCTCCGGATTACTTAACGATTGGGGTATTCCGACAGGACAGCACTGTCCTGCTCTCGAACCACCTCGCTCGACTGCTCCAGCAGGACAGACGTTACACCTGTTGTTATAAAACTTCTCCGGTGGGCACACCGGCCCCACTCCGACGACGCAAAATGCATTGAGACCATTTGCTCCGGTCACGTGTCCGTCAAACCCTGTCGTACCGGTAATCGAACACTTTGTCCTGATCGTTTCAGAGACGATTCCTTGCCACGATACCTTTGCCGACGATATTTCAACGGTTGGTTGGGGGTTGTGTCGATTGAGCAGACGGTGAGTAACCGGCCCGCCAGTAGACGTCAGGGTTACATCACAATCGTCGGTTAGGCCTACACGACTGATTTGAAGGGTGCATGCGGCTGGGGCGGGTGTGTGAGTCGCTGTCGGGGTAGGCGTTGGAGTGCTTATCGGCCCCACTCCGACGACGCAAAATGCATTGAGGCCATTCGCTCCGGTCACGTGTCCGTCGAACCCTGTCGTACCGGTAATCGAACACTTTGTCCTGATCGTTTCAGAGACGATTCCTTGCCACGATACCTTTGCCGACGATATTTCAACGGTTGGTTGG
>JBILFA010000155.1:0-6411 GCA_044351795.1 Bdellovibrionota bacterium
CTCGTATGAAGACCATCTTCGACTCCACTCGCGGAGCCAAGAAGCAAAACGCGACTGAGGTTGCCTAAGGCCTCTACGTAAGGCGCATAAGCATAAAAAAGGATGGCCTGGGGCCATCCTTTTTTTGGTTTTCGCGGATTCGAGTGGGTAACTTTCACGAGCACGAGCACACCCTCGGAGAACTCACCATCCACCCTAGCCCGAGCAGCAGCAGCAGTTCTATACTGCCCAGTAAGGACCACCTCCCGTTACCTTAAGCTATGAAAGCCTCCGCACGACTCCACCGTTTCAGCGTCATCCTACTCCTCGCCTTCTTCGCGTTGAGCGTTCCGATCCTGTCATTTGTGCTGATCTTCAGCTACCTCGAGAACAGCCGTTCGATGCGCCAGGTGCTCGAATTCGATATCCAGCGCGCTCAGAGTTCAATCGCCCGTACGGTAGTGGATTTCTTCGGAGAGGCCGTAAGGGCAGTCGAGGGGCTCTCCTCTTTGGCAGCCTACGAGCGCGAGCTCCTTCGCTCATCGCAGGGATCCGGTGTCCTCATAAGTAGCTTGGTAGCCATCGAACATCTTGATGGAATCAGTGTCAGCTTCGAGGACGGTTCCTCTGCCGGGGCGACAAGGATCGATGACCTGCGGCGCGTTACCCAGCCCGACATCCCTCCGTCCGCTGTGTGGCACACCTTCGATTTTGCACCTTCCAGCGCTCGCACGGAGCGCCGTCGGCAGCAGGTATTTTACGATACATGGCCGCATGTACTAACGACCCAACGTGACATAGCGAACTATGACCCCCGAGGTCTCCCCAGTTATCAAAGCGCCAAATCCTCAATGCGCACCACCATTACAAAACCTTCACTCAATCCGGCCACGGGAGAGCACATCATATCTGTTTCAACCCCCATCATCCGCAACGGTGAATTTCAGGGTGTGGTGAACGCAAACTTCAACGTCTCGGAGATATCGAACTTTCTCGCTATCAACAACGTAACCCCTCATAGTATCTCAGCGATTATTGATGGCGAGGGTAAGGTGATCGCACCTCCTGTTATCGAGGAGATCTCGGAGTCTCCCACACGAGCTACTGAATTATGGAATCTTATTCGTGATGTCAAAACACGCGTCTCAGATGCGTTCAAGCATCTCGACACCGGCGACGCTGCCTTACCACTCAAGACGTTCACAATCGACAGCGAACTCGATGCTCTTTCCCTCATTACAGTTGAGAACCGATTCGGCCTCGATTGGCGCCTGCTTATCATAACTCCCAAGAAAGACTTCATCGGGCCTCTACAGGACACAAACGATTCTATCCTGTGGCTACTTGCAGCCGTCATCCCCATTCAACTCATCCTCATCATAAGGTTCGCTCGACGCATTGCGCAGGGTATCGAGATCATGTCAGGCGACATACACGAAATTCGCTCAATGGAGCTTGCAACCCCCCTGCGCCCTAATTTCACCCCTCATGTACGTGAGATCGCGGAGCTACAAGAGGGCATCGGCCTCCTGCGAAGCGCACTTCGCTCATTCGCCCAATACATTCCGGTTGGAGTGGTGCGACACCTTATCGAGAGCAGTAGGCCTCTCGAGCTCGGGGTCGAAAAGAGGCGCCTTACCCTACTCTTTAGCGACCTCGAGAACTTCTCGGGCGTTGCCGAGAAGCTCACGCCCGATGAGCTTCTCGAACAACTTTCAGCGACATTCTCCTGCATAACCAACATAGTAGCCGAAGAGCTCGGAACCGTGGATAAATTCATCGGTGACGCAGTGATGGCGTTCTGGGGTGCACCGACAGAGATTCCGAACCACGCTTTGTGTGGCTGCAAAGCAGCCCTGCGCATCGCAAGCGACATCCGAACTCTCAACCAAGCGTGGCAGGAGCAGGGCCGCCCCACCCTTCCCATTCGGATCGGCCTAAATACCGCCGAGGTGCTCGTCGGAAATATTGGAACGCCTGACCGACTGAGCTACACTGCACTGGGTGACGGCGTGAACGTTGCATCTCGGCTCGAGGGGATCAACAAGGAGTTCGGTACCACGATTTGCATCAGCGAGGACCTCTATAAAGAGGTGGCTGAGAGCGTTGAAGCTCGCCCGCTAGGGCTCATGTCCGTGAAGGGTAGAACCGCTCAGACGATGGTGTACGAACTCGTCGGTATCAAGGTTTCCCCCACGAGAAAGCAGAAACTTAGGGAACCGGCGCAAATATACACTGACTAGCAAGGAGTGTGAGGGTGGTATGGCAGTCAACAACGTAAAGGACGGAAACCGGGTCCAGAGCCTCAGCGATGCGACAACCGGCCTTGTGCAGAGCGATGCTGTAGCTTCCGAGGCCCTTACCAACCCTCTCACCGTTCCCTGGACCGGCCCATTCAACGGCGTACCACCCTTTGATCAGGCCAAGGTCGAATTTCTCGAACCCGCTCTCCGCGCGGGCATGCACGAGCAGCTCGCCGCGGTTGAGCGCATCGCCTCCGATCCCAATCCTCCGACCTTCGACAACACCATCGCAGCCCTCGAACGCTCCAGCCGCATGCTCGATCGAGCCGGTGCGATCTTTTCTGTGCTGACCGGGTCTCTCAGTAACGACGCTGTTCGTGCTGTCGAAGAAGAGATGGAGCCAAAGTTGTCTGATCACGGCGATCAAATAATTCAGAACGAAAAGCTATTTGCGCGCATCGCTGCTGTCTATGAGGCGCGGGAAAAGGAAAACCTCACGCCGGAGCAATCTCGACTGGTCTGGCAAACATACAGGGATTTCGTTACCTCGGGAGCAAAACTCGATCCCGCTTCGAAGACGGAGCTTTCGACGATTAATCGTAAACTTGCAACCCTGTCGACGCGTTTTAGCCAGAATCTTCTCAAAGCCGAAACGGAGGCTATTTTTCTAAAGGATCCAACCGATCTGAAAGGCCTTCCAGAAGCTCTGCAAGATGCTGCTGCACGAGCCGCGATAGAGCTAGGGCAGCCCGGATCCTGGGCGATCCAGAACACCCGTTCGAGCGTCGAGCCGTTTCTCACCTATGCATCGAACCGCGCTGCGAGAGAGCAGGTCTGGAAGATGTTCATCAATCGCGGAGACGGGGGCGAAACCGATACCAATCCGCTCATACCTGAAATACTGAGCCTACGCACCCGCCGCGCACTACTGCTCGGCTACCCAACGCATGCCCATCTGCAGCTCGAAGATACGATGGCTAAGACGCCGGAGCGCGCTCAAGAGCTTTTGGAGGCAGTGTGGAACCCGGCTGTTGCCAGAGTGCGAACCGAGATCGCAGAGCTTCAGGCGGTAGCGGATAGAGACGATCCCGGCGTGCGGATCGCGCCATGGGATTACCGCTACTACCAAGAGAAAGTGCGCGCGGAGAAGTACGACCTCAACGAGTCGGAGGTGACCCCTTACCTGCAGCTCGATCGACTGCGCGAAGGCATGTTCCACGTCGCTCGCGAACTCTTCGGTCTCGAGTTCCGAGAAGTCGCTCCCGAAGCCGTTCCCGTCTACCATCCAGACGTCCGAGTCTGGGAGATCGTGCAGGGTAGTGGTGCGCATGTGGGGCTCCTTTACTTCGATCCCTTCAAGCGCGATGGCAAGACGTCAGGCGCATGGATGAGCGACTTCCGCTCACAGGAGCGTATGGACGGTGAGATCGCACCGATCGTCTCCAACACCTGCAACTTTGTGAAGGGTGCCCCCGGTGAGCCGACAATCATAAGCTGGGAGGATGCAGAGACCCTCTTTCACGAGTTCGGTCACGCTCTTCACGGCATCTGCTCCAACGCAGTATACCCTTCTCTGTGCGGGACGAACGTTCCCGGCGACTTCGTCGAGCTACCGTCGCAGCTACTCGAGCATTGGTTAGCGACACCGGAGATCCTCGCGATGTTTGCCCGCCACTACCAGACTGACGAGGCTATGCCGAGCGAGCTGGTGGAGAAGATTAAGAGAGCAAAAGGGTTCAACGAAGGGTTCCGAACACTAGAGTATCTTGCGAGCGCAATTGCCGACCTGAAGCTGCACCTGGCGGGCGAAACTCCGATCGACCCGAAAAGCTTCGAACGCGAAACTCTCTCTGCGCTCGGAATGCCGGATGAGGTCGTAATGCGACACCGCCTCCCGCACTTTGCTCACATCTTCAGCGGCGAAAGCTACTCTGCAACGTATTACTGCTACCTCTGGGCGGACACCCTTGCTGCCGACGCCTGGGAAGCATTCATGGAAGCGGGCGGCGCGTGGGACAAGACGGTGGCAGCGCGCCTTCATCAGTACATACTATCATCGGGGAATACGAACGATCCGGCAGATTCGTACCGAAAGTTTCGCGGCCGCGATGCCGGTGTCGACGCGCTCATGCGTAAGCGTGGCTTTGCTGCACGCTAGTAAGGTCGGTGGTTGTGAGCCCCGCCGTGGGGGTGTACCAGAGATAGGGGCTGGCTATAGTGTTTTTCAAAAAGATTGAGACGGAAGAATCGGTCATCTAGATTAAGGGTCGGCAGGTGTTGTAGACCTAAAAAATGCTAGGTACTGAGAGTTTGTTGGGTCTCGAGTGAACGGTTCTATACGACGGGTCGGGCCGCTGAACGGATATCTTCAGGTGATTTGAGCAGTTCTTGGATTGCGGCTGCTACCCTTGTTTCGAGGTGATCGAAGGTCTTTGACGTGACATTGCCCATGCGCGTTTTGAGAATATTCCAGATCATCTCAACGGCATTGAAGTCCGGCGACCGAGGCGGAAGAAACAAAGGGTGCATGTGATGCCAATTCAATGAAGGAGACTTGTGCCAGGACGCATTATCGAGAACAACGATAACCTGGTTATCTCCTCGGGTATGCTTGGCCAGGTGGTCAAGATATTGTTGGAATACGCTTTGGTCTACGTACGGAACGATCAGCGAAAAAAAGTCACCCGTCTTCGGTGCGACACTCCCGATGACATTCGTGCGGATATGATCGCCGGTGTACCCAACGGGCTTTTCTTTTCCGGCAACTATCCATTGTCGTCTTGGTTTTGGGTCACCTTCAAAGCCAGCTTCATCGAGAAAATAGATACTATTTGTGGGGCTTTCATACGCTATTCGCAGCTTCTCAAGAAAGAGCTGTCGCTCTTGGGAATCTTGCTCAGTTGGCATCTTTCGTGGCACTCGAAAGCGCACATCATTATCGTATAGGTATCGCCACAATGTGCAGTATGAGAACTGCGCTTGGAATTCATTCTTCAGGTACCCGTGTAGCTTGACCGCGGTCCAGTGAAGTTCTTGAACTGATTCTGGATCCGCTACGAGCGAAATGATTTTTGCTCCAAGAGACTCGTCAATTTTTGGCGGTCTGCCAGGAGACCTTTTAGGCGTAAGTCCGTCAATACCACGGTCATTAAATCGCTTTACCCAGCGATAGCACGTGGCGCGGCTGACCGACAAAATCTCCATCACCTCGTCCAGATCGTTGCCTCGATAAACGGATTCAAGAAGAAAGAATCGCGTATACTCCTGTCGAGTCTTGGCCCGGTCTCGGGCTGCAACAACCTCTTCGTACGTCGCGTTTTCTAGTTCAAAGACAGGTGCCAATACCCATCTTGTCGCACACCTAGGACAATCTAGATACCCACTTTTTTAGTCTCAATCTTTTTGAAAAACGCTATAGCAAGAAAGAGAACGAGATCCCGTAAAAGTTCACGCACCCAAATTGTTCTTTGTTTAACGCCACCGACGGCACTATCCTTAGTAGTCAGTTTCACATAGTTCCGCATAAAGCGGTAAAGTTTGCCGTATTCCTGGAGTTCAAAGTAGGGTCGCCGTTCGGTGCGTCTACCATCATTTTTATAAGAAACTGCTTGCGATGAATGAATCCAGCCTCGTTGAATGGCGTATTCAAAAACTCGGTTCAGAGCTACGGTGTGAGTATTGATCGTAGTTTGGTTGGCTTTTCTGCCAAGCGATGCAGTGCGCTCCTGATCGAATTTTATCAGGTCTTGATAGGAGATATTGCCAATGTATCGTTTTCCGAAGAAATCTTTGTATGTTCAGTCCCGCATAATTGAGACAGAAAGCCGCCAGTAGATCCCACCAAAAAGATCCGACCCTTGAGGGTCTGATCCCACGTAAATGATCCGGTTTTCCGGGGTGCGATCCCACATAAATGATCCGCCTTTGGGGCACCGGATCCCACGAACATGATCCGCCAGAAACAGCGTCTCACCTTGAGCTTAAAGAAAGTCTCAAGGAGGGAAAGATGCGACCTGAAACGAAGAGGCGGATGGTGGAGCGAAAGATTGTAGAAAGGCTTGTGGCTGGATACAGCCAGAGCCGTATTTGTAGAGAATTGGGAGCGAGCCGGCGATGCGTCATGGAGACGCGGGCCCGAGCGCTTGAAGCTGGCTACTTGGACGGTACACCGTTGCCTGCGTTTCCCGAG
>JBILFA010000025.1:0-34677 GCA_044351795.1 Bdellovibrionota bacterium
AAAAGATCGGATTTCGCAGCAGAAGAGCATTTTTCCGCAGCCTGTTAAGATCGTATCGGGCCGAAGAATTTAAAAAGACGCATACAGCTAAATGCCGAATATGTTGCAATATTTAAGCGCGGGAGCCTCAGTCAGCACACTGCCAAGCGGGCAGTTTTCCCGGCGATAATTTAATTGGGTAGCTTTATGTCAATTTGAGACCTAACTCCTCATAATAGTTCCGAAAAGAAACGATAGGACTACGGTGGAAACATATCTCCGACTTCATCGAACACTACGAAGATTTCAGGAGCAGAACCGTTTCGTTGGTAATGCATACGGGAGTGGGTTGTCTCTGCTCGAGTCTCGCGTCCTCACTGATATCGGCGCGCTCGACTCAGTGACGGCATCGGACCTCTCTTCCTCTCTTGGATTGTCGCGCACGGTTATCTCTCGCACGGTGAGCGAGCTCAAAACGCAGAAGGTACTCTCTGTTCGATCAGATCCTCAGGATGCTCGGCGGCAGTTCCTGTACCTCACTGCCAAGGGAAAAAAAGTCCTGGCCGAATTCGATGCACGAGCAGAAGAGAGGCTCGCCACGTTTTGCAAGAATCTCTCGAAGGGCGAGCCGGAGCGATTGCTCGGGTATCTTACGAAATTCGGAGATGGTCTCGGTGTGCCGCCGCTTCTGTATCGACGAGACGAGCATCCGTTACGTGCTCCGATCCGTCGGGTGACACAAGGCCTCGGACTTCTTTCGAATCATGTGTTCGGAAGGAGCGATCTCTCCTCGGTCGAGTGGCACATCCTCGCAAAGCTTCAAGAACAGTCGAATTCAATTCTGGCCAAGACCTTTGTTTCGGTCTTCTCTCTTCCGGCCAATACGGTCGCTGGGATAATCAAGCGATTAATCGATCGTCGATGGATCGTGCGTGTAGTAGATCCTCGGGATCGCCGGCAGCTACAATTGGGCCTGTCGTCCGAAGGACGCACGTTTCTGAAGGGTGTCGAGGCGTCCGCAATCGAGCAGCTCCAATCCGCGTTGCGAGGCTTTGATCTCAAGACCGTCGAAAACTTCGAGGAGCTGCTTTCTGCGATGATCGGTCATCGTGCGGCATCTCTCCTCAGCCCGAACGGAGTTACCTTGACCCTTTCTCGGTTGAAGAGTGAGCAAGAGCGGGCACTCGCGCGTGCCTTCTGTGCCGAACACGCCACGCGGCTCGGATGCGCATCGCTTCTCGAGGAGAGGTTCTTCAGCAGCTCTTCAGGATGCTTCGCGCTCGAGAGCGAAAGCGATGTGTATGCCGTCTTGGAGATTCAGCCGCTCAGCGATAGGCCGCGTGCCGCAAAGGTTGTTCATCTTGTTCAGCTACCGATTCTCGATAGTTTGCCGATGCTCGATACGTTCGTTGATCTCGCAATTCGGAGCTTCAATGTCGATACTCCGGAGGTGACGGTGCAGTTGGAACACGAATGGCGAGGGTGAGTTCGCTACATCACAACCGACCACATCACGGAGAGGTTTTGAAATAGGCTCTACCGGTTGTTTGTGCGATCGAGCTATTTGGTTTCGAGAGTCTTACGCCTCTTCTTGGCCCACTCTGACTTGTTCTCCTGTTTCGCTCTGCCGAGAGCGAGGCTGTCCGCAGGAACATCCCTTGTAATGACCGATCCTGCCGCTATGAGCGCGCCATCACCGATCGTAACTGGGGCCACCAGACTCGAGTTGCTGCCAATAAAGACATCCGAGCCGATAGTAGTTTTGGATTTCCGGTGTCCATCGTAATTACAGGTGATAGTACCAGCGCCGATATTAGTTTCATCTCCAACGGAGCAGTCGCCAAGGTAGGTGAGGTGGGAAGCCTTGGCTCCAGCGCCGAGAACTGCGTTCTTCGTTTCTACGAAATTTCCTACCTTGGCTCCAGCACCGAGCTTGGAGCCGGGTCTAACGTGTGCGAATGGACCAACGGAGGCTTCCGAGCCTATCAGGGAATTATCAACTCGCGTCGCTAGTTTGATGACTGCGCCCTTTTCTATCGTAGAATTCTCGATAATGGCGGTGCCCTCTATCACGACCTCCTCACCGATTGAGGTGTGTCCACGCAGTTGAACGTTGGGGCCGATGCGCGCGCCCGGCGCAATAACGACCTGAGCGTCAACGATGCAGCTCTTCGGATCATCGAAGATGACGCCACTCTCGTGAAGAACTTTGATGTGTCGTTGCGCCAGTATTTCGTTGACCTGCGCAAGGTCAGCCGGACTGTTCACGCCCGCGGCTTCCTGTGCGTTCGCTAGTGGGAAGGCTAAAACCGTTTGCCCTTCCTTGGAGGCCTTCTCGACTATGTCGGTGAGGTAATACTCACCCTGTGCATTGGAGTTTGTGAGCGACGTGACGGCTGGTTTGAGAAAGGCTGAGTCTACGGCATACACCCCTGAGTTTACCTCTTGAGTGAGGATCTCCTCGGGATTGCAATCCTTGGCTTCGGTTACTTTCAAAACAGTGCCCTCTTTGGATCGAATGACGCGTCCATATCCGTTTGGAGGGGGAACGGTGAAGGACATCAGCGTGAGGGTCGCTTTTTTGAAGGCATGGAATGCCAGGAACAACTCGAGCGTCTCGGCAGTAAAGAGCGGGTGATCGGCGTAGGTAATGATGACCGTTCCCTGAAAAGCGCCTAAACTCTCGAGGGCGCACTGCACCGCGTGGCCGGTGCCGAGCTGCTTATCTTGGTAGACTACCTCAATGGTGTGGTGTTCGGCGCTGGTGCTACCGGCTAGGTGTCTCTCGAGGAGTTCGCGCTTGTGCCCGGCTACGACGATCGTCTTTTCGGGGCCAAGCTTGCCTGTAGCTTCGAGGACGTGATCAATGAGGGGTTTTTCTCGGGTGGAAACTATGGCTTTCGGCAGATCTCCCCCCATTCGTTTACCCATGCCGGCGGCTAGAATGATGCAGCAGATCTTTTCCATATATATTTGAAAGATAGCATGTCCCAAGAGCGGGAAAAATAGGGCGATACGGCGCAAACTCTCCACAAGCGCCTTTTAATCTCAGTGCAGGGCGCTTCCCGACACCTCAAAAACCCTAATACTCTTTTACCTTTCACCTATACTTGGTATGCATGTACCTCGTCAGGGAGAGAGACTTATATGACCACGAAAATTCGCGTTACCAATCCTGTAGTTGAGCTCGATGGCGATGAGATGACCAGGATTATCTGGCAGAACATTCGCGAGAAGCTGATCCTCCCCTTTCTCGATATCGACCTAAAGTATTACGACCTCTCGATGGAGAATCGTGATGCGACAGATGATAAAGTGACCGTCGACTCCGCTGAGGCCATCAAGACGTACGGTGTAGGTATCAAGTGCGCAACCATCACGCCGGATGAAGCCCGAGTGAAGGAATTCAACCTCAAGAAGATGTGGAAGTCGCCTAACGGCACGATTCGCAACATCATCGGAGGAACGGTGTTCCGCGAGCCGATCCTGTGTAAAAATATCCCGCGTTTGGTGCCCGGATGGACCGAGTCGATCATCGTAGGCCGACACGCCTTCGGTGACCAGTATCGGGCCACTGACTTCAAGGTTCCCAGCAAGGGCAAGCTCACGATGAAGTTCGAGCCTGCAGATGGTGGTAAGCCGGTCGAGTACGAGGTATTCGACTTCCCGAGTGCAGGGATCGCGATGGGGATGTACAACCTTGATGATTCGATTCAGAGCTTTGCGAGAAGCTGCCTCAATTACGGATTGTCCAAAAGGCTTCCAGTTT
This sequence comes from Bdellovibrionota bacterium, assembly GCA_044351795.1. Classification (GTDB taxonomy): domain Bacteria; phylum Bdellovibrionota_C; class UBA2361; order UBA2361; family OMII01; genus OMII01. The sequence goes on from JBILFA010000025.1 coordinate 3,749, forward strand.
ACCTGTCAACGAAGAACACTATCCTCAAAGTATACGATGGTCGCTTCAAGGACATCTTCCAAGATATCTACGATCGTGAGTTCAAGGTCGAGTTCGAGAAGGCTGGAGTCGAGTATCAGCACCGATTGATCGACGATATGGTGGCCTACTGCATGAAGTCCAAAGGCGGCTTCGTCTGGGCGTGCAAGAACTACGACGGAGATGTGCAATCAGACTCGATAGCTCAGGGTTTCGGTTCGCTCGGGCTCATGACCTCTGTCCTCATGACAGAGGACGGAAAGACTATCGAAGCAGAGGCCGCACACGGCACTGTTACCCGCCACTACCGTATGCACCAGCAAGGTAAGGAGACCTCGACTAATCCGATAGCGTCGATCTTTGCGTGGGCCTGTGGCTTGAAGTTTCGCGGCGAATTCGACGGAAATCAACCGCTCATCACCTTTGCCCAAGCGCTCGAAGAGGTGTGTGTGCAAACCGTCGAGGGTGGGGTTATGACCAAGGACCTCGCCCTGTGTATCCACGGCGAAGCGCTCGAGCGTAAGCACTACGTAACGACCGAGCAGTTTCTTGAAGCTATCGCACAAGGTATCACTCGTCGTATGACGCATTAAATGTGAGCGGACGGGGGAGACGCCGTCCGTAACACTTACGTTACTGACGCTCAACTAATCCAGCGATCATCTGCACCGGTTGAGCCGTATCCCACGCACGGGCACCCTCTAATTTCGCCGTTATCTTGCCGCTGTTTGGATCTTTAAAGTATATCGGTGTCCCCTGTCGGTCGAGGAAGAGGGTACTCGGGATTTGTTTGATCGCGAAAAATGCTTTCAGGTCTCCGGTAATGTCCATCAGTACTGGAAAGGGAAGCTGGAAACGAGACACAAAGCTTTGCGTTTGAAACGGCTCGTCGTCTACTGCTACCCCTATGATTGAAAAGTTCGAATCCTTGAATGAGTTGTGCAAGTAGCGCAAAGAAGGCGCTTCGACCGAGCACTCCCGACACCACGATGACAAGAAGTGTAACATGACTATCTTTCCGCGTTGATCGGCGATGCTCATCTGTGGGCCGTTGGCGACCGGCATCTTGAGGCGCAATGCTTCTTGAAGTGCCTGTGATTGCTCTAACGAGGCACTCGAGGCCGAGCTCGACGAGCATCCAGATAAGGTCGGGAGTCCTAAAAGTAAGAGGACTAAGCCAACGCGAGTCACATACGACAAGACACAATTATTCATGTAGATCGATCCCTACCGAACAATTATAGACCCTTTGACCGCATGGGGAGCGTTCCTAAGGCCATAGGCCGAAAATTCATATGTCCCCGGTTTATCAAAGCAGGTCGATGCGAAATCCTTGGGGACTATCGGGGCGTTCGAACGAATGTTGCCATCTTCCTCGATCTTCATGTTTCCTGACGCGCAGGGAGTCGTGACTCCGTTGGCGTTCACGTCGAGTGTAATGGCGGAGTCGGTTGTGTCGTTGAGGAAGAAGGCAAACCGATCCTGAGAGGTCATCTCGAGCGTCGAGGGCTCTAACCCTTTGTCAGTTACCTTTATCACCTGGTCCTGGCTCTCAGGGAGAGTTGCGGAGATGTCGTCTGGTGAGTCTTGCGAGATGCCGCTCGTGGGCATGTACATGAGAACAAGGCAGAGGACAAATGAGGGTAAAAACAGATAACTCCGCATACATATATTTCTAGCAAGGAGCGCGAGTTATTTCAATGCACCGAGATCAAGCGGCGAACAACGGAATGCCGACGAACAGGGGCTTGAGTCTATGGTGAACAGGCGCGCTTGGCCGGTTTGAGTAAGGCTTGCCGGCAGTTCAAGACTCATGCGACCAGGCTCGAGTAACGCCTGCTGGGCTCGGTATGAGGTAACGTTGTTTTCTTTGTCGCGCGCTAGGCCGTAAACAGTGGCGGTACAACCGGGAGAGCCAGGCGTCTGGAACTCCACGAGTAATCGACCACTCGCAGGGGCGAAGATAGGAGCGCTGGTGCTTGTCCAGGGATCTATACGGATGAGCAGGCTTCCGTCAGTAGCGATTGCTTCAAGCGCGAAGCGATCCTTGAACTCCGCTAATCTCCGCTCGAAAGCCTCCTGATCCCACGATGGAAAAAGTGAGGGCACGACTATGATCCACCGTAGGCCGCAGATGCGGCTTAACCACTCAAACGCCTGCGAAGACGGAAATGTGCGCAAAGCCGCGGGAAGCTCCGTGCTGAGTTTCGGTCTCTGCCCGCTGTAGCCGTTGACGAAGGGAATTCCGAGGGGGGCGCTCCACAGGAGGTAGCGAGTGTTGAGGATCGCTGATTCAGACCACGACTTTACGCGCCCTCCTTCCAACTCTCCAGCGAATGGAAGCGCGATAGCTGCTTGGTTTGGTTGAACAGCATCTCTGAGCGCATCAAAAGCCCCAGGTCGCGGAGGAAGGGGATCGAGGGGAAATACCGGCGTGTAGTTCTCTACTAATGTAACGCCGAGAAGGAGGATGCAGGAGCAAGAGAGCCGCCGAGGTTTTCCCTTGAAGAAGGCAGAGAGGCCACACGCAGCGGCGATGTAGATCCCCATAATCACCACACTTCCGAACCGACTCACAGCGCGAACCGAATCCATTCCCGGCATAAGCGAATACAGCGCGGTGAAAGGCGCTAATGCAGGTTCACCCTTGGTTGGATTACCTGCCGGGCCAAAGGAGAGTACGAAGAATACCCCAACGAGAACGGCGAGTATCGAACCAGGAGAGCGCTTACGCGCAGCGTATGTACAGACCGAGAGCAGAACAGTCCATGCAGAGACGGCAACGAGGATCTCTGAGGCTATGCCCGCATCAACGATGCTCGAGGCAGTGAGGAGCGTTGTCGTGGCGGGTAGCAAAAACCAAGCGGCTACGCGAGAGAGCTCGTGACACTCTCTTATGATGTACGCGAGTGATATACCCAGCACAGTGATCCCGGCACACAACGTTGCCTCGTGATGCGTCCACTGTGAGGTGAAACCGAAGAGCCGGTTAAAGTTCGAGAAGGCCGCATACGAGAGGCCGGACGCGGCAAAAGCATCAGCCTCGTACAATCCCCGCGAACCGAAGGTGTTTTTGACCTGGAGATACGATGGCAGAAGCCACATTATCGGAAGTCCACCTACACCCAGAGCGAGCGCTCTCGCTATTGTCAATCCGAGCTCCTGTTTACCCAGGCGCATAGTCAGAACAAGGATGAGACCGAGACCAAGGGCCGCGAAGATGGCGTAGTATACAGCGCAGTAGAAAGATGCTGCGAGACACAAGCCGGCCGCAAACCAGCGCAGAGGGCGTGAATCGCGCGATCCTATTACACAGGCCCAGGCGAACGGAACCCAGAAGAAAAATTGAAGCTGCGGATGTCCAAAGTTGCCGGTCAGGTAGGAGCAGCTCGCAAACGACGCCGCAGCAACGAACGACGGAATCCATTCGAGCGCAAGGGCGCGACACAGCGCGAGAACACCGAGGCCGTTTAAGACAAGCGCTCCGATGTAGATAGTATTGTAGGCAGATGCCGACGAAAATCCGCACGAGAGAAGGATGCTCACCAGCGCAGAAGGAAGAAGGAATGAATCGCTCCAGGCACGGGTGAGCGGATAAGGATAAAAGGCGGTGCTCTCCCCGAAAAGAGCCGTGACTGGGGCGTAATGAAAACTTTCAGCTAGCCACACATAGAGACCGCCGTCTCCCTGCGAGCCTCCGATGAAATGAGACGAAAGAAGGTCCAGCGGGCGTAAATGGGTGACGAAAACAAGGACCAGTAGCCCTATGATTGAAGCTAGCCAGGCGGAGATTGCATAAGGGCGGCTCTGCACGAGTCTGATCCTGATCGTTTAAGAAGTGCTCGCGGAGCAGTGTAACCTTCTTCAGCCAAGTCGCAAGGGTTTGCGAGCGTTTCTCACCGGCAATGTTATTGCGTTAAGCAGTGTTTGTATTATTTTGGGAACCCATGTCGTTACACACGCCCTCGCCCACAGAGCCCTCACGCACTCACCAAACTCCTCCCGACGGCAGTCAAGATATCAACGCTCTGCAGAGCCCCCCGAGCGACCCCCCGAGCTCTCTGTCAGAACCTTTGTCGGAGAGTTTGACTCCAGTTGCTAAGCAGGGATTCTGGGGTACGTTACGTTTGCTCGAGCGCGTCGAGTTCGACGGCTACGATAGGACTCTTTCGGCGCTCAACAACGGATTGACCCGAGCTTGGAATCAGGCAAGTCCGGTGGGTTGGATATTGGCTCGCGTAAGATGCGAGATCTTGCAGCTTTCACCGCATGGGTATGCTGATGCTCATGGCAAGTTGTGTCACTCCACCCTCTACGGTCTAGAAACGTATCGCCCGCTCGAGCGAGCGCGTTTCAACCCTGAGACTATTCATCGTCTCCTTGCGGGATGGGATGAGTTGGCCGAGAAGCACGCGACCGACAAGCCTGAGGTTGCGGTGCTGCTTGGTCAAGCCAAGCAGGAGCTCCTGCGCGCTCTTACTCGCAAGCACGGTCGGTCAGTATACGGGGTGCTGGCACGCTGGCGGTATGAGGTTGGTCCTGAACGTTTCGAGGCGCTTTCCGGCTACGCGTACAAGACGATGTGGCAACGTCAGAAGGCTGGTACCACGTTCGAATTCGGAGAGCTGCTGAGTATCGGGCGTAAGTTGGAGTATATCAAAGCAGAGGAGTGTCCTCCCACGCTGTGGCAGAACCCGCGCGTTCAAGAGCTGGAAGATGCATGGATGTTCGACTCGAAGAAGCTGGATCGTCCGAAGGAGGTCAGTCGACTGTATAAGATCGTCGAAGCATGTGGGCTCAAGGTGAACAGAGAAAGCATCCAGCTCGATGCAAAAATTAAACTCCAGACGATCGTTGTCGATGCTTTGAATCGATTTGAAATGGTGTCTTGGAAGAAGGTGCAACCGCTCTTTGGTGAGCTTCATGCTCGTGGCTCTATCACGGAGTCCGAGTACCGGCAGATCAAAGATACATGGCGGAGTCAGTGGAACCGTCGGCCGGAAACCTTCGAGCGACGACTGCGCAGCATTCGAGACGAGCGGGGGCTTACTAACTCTCAATTGGCAGATGCTTTGGGGTTGATGCAGCAGGATGCGCAGAAGCCGATACTACCTGTTTTTCGGGTCCTTTCTTACGGAGAGGGGAACAAGCACGCACCATTCGGGGAGCTGGCGCATCTGATCGGACGTTCCGAGGAAGAGGTAGAGTCGCTGCTGCAGCAAAAAAGAAACGAAATCTTAGCGCAGTGGAAAAGGCAGGGGAGCGCGATAACCTCTCCCCTAGCGGTTGAGAGAGAGCTGTGGTGCAAGGATTACACAGATCTACCGTATGACAAGACCGAGATTCAAAAGCTCGAATGGGGAAAAGCAAGCACCGTCGATGCTGATCGCGTGATTGCGGAGATACGCGCGAGCGGCGAAGAGCGCGTAAAAGAAGCGCTCGAACGACTACTAGAACGAAGAGACCTTAATACAGTTCAAGGCGCAGTATCCAATTTAGTAGCTCTCAAAGGATATGCTCCTTTGGCGCGTTTGCTGGAGACCTCTGTTCCAGTCCTCAAGAATATTCGGGACGGAGCTGAAGTTCCCACATATCCGAAACTCAAAAGCTTCATGCGGCTATTAGGATTCGAGCCGTCGATGGCGCTCGAAGTAGATTGGCGGGAACAGTTCGCTCGCCATCTGGTAGCAGAGAATCAGAACGATCTGCAGCGTGTCTTGAACGCGTATGTGGCAGAGCACAGCACATCGCGACGAGCCCTACTGCAGGAGAGAGGTGCTCACTCTGCGGATGTGGCGCGTAGCTTTCAGTGGATAAGTGAGGTGGGCGTTAGTGAGCCTGAGCAACTTGCAAAGGTAGCCGATACGCTCGGCATCCCTGCTACACATCCAACCGGAATCTTTCTGGAATGTGTGGCGAACGAAGGATCTCTGGTGGGAGGGCTTACCGCATGGATTCAACAGATGGAGCAGACAGAAGGAGTCGTAGCGATTCGAAAACAGCTCTCTGAAGCTGTACGTTGTTGTCAGCGTCCCCGACGGCAGACGGGAGCGATAGAAAAACTCCGCGAACAGATCCTAAAGTTCGAGAATGCTACCTTAGGGGCTTCGAAATCCTCGAAAGCGTTGGAGGTCTTGCGGTTTCTTCCGGGGGCAACCATAGCGGAGATAGCACAGGCGCTCGAGCAGTCCGGCACGTCAGATGGAAGAATTCTGACGCACATTCTGAGCAACTGTCGATCGAAGGGACTCACGACTCGCGACATCGTCTTCGCGCTTCGCGACATGACTGTATCGGAGCGAAGGCCCTTGAGCTTGCTCGAGAGAGGCATAGAGATGGGGGTTGCTTCGGCGACATGTCCTCCGGGTGTGCTCGCGTATCTCGGAGCGGAGTCGGGAGAGCAGGCGGAGAGAGAGGTCGTTGCTTTGCGAAAAGAGCTCAGCACGCGACTCCGAAAGTTCGAGATCCCCGGACACGAAGCCGTTGTGGAGATGATGGTGTGGGGTATTCGACCTGATGATCTGAAGATCTCGTCCAAAGCGTTTGCCCGCGCAGTCTGGAATGAAGCCGAAGAGGGTGCTGAAGGTGCGGGTGAGTCCGAAGGAGTCAACGAGAACGAGGGAACGATCTCGGGCGAGGAAGATATGGCTGTTGAAGACGACTCCTCTGTCGGCCGAATTGAAGCGCAGGCTCGCGAAGTAGGACTTCATAAGCTCCGCGTTGCCCTGAAGGAGTTGATCTATCGACGCACAGCCGTCTTACCGTGGCAGCTCGTGGAGATAGCGGTTCAAGGGATGAGCGGTAGAGACAAGGCATATTCGGCGCACGGAGGATTTCGTATTGGGGCAGCGGCTCAATTTATCGCAGGAGAGGCGGTACCGACGCCGAAGCAATTGAGACGTACTGTAGAGCTGGCAGAATTAGCGTTTACAGATGAGATGAGGTTAGCGTGGAACGAATCCTATGCGCGCTTCCTGCACAAGAGGAATACAGCCCCGCTGGGGCGGATGCTTCTCTGCCAGATCGCTTCACGAGAGTTCGATTCCTCGGTTATGACCGAACCGTTGGGTAGCAAAACCCTGATGGACAATATTGTGTCGGCATTCCTGAGCCGTTCGAGTCTACCTCTCATCACGTATAGGAGAGTGCTACATAAAGCCTGCATTGGGGATCCGGTCAAGGAAGAACACCTTGAAGCGCTGGGAGCCGCCCTGGGACACAAAAGCAACTCTCCTGCGATGATGGTGTTCCGACATTTGTCAGGATCCCTACAAGTCGATTTGGCGCTCATCGTTCAGCTTGGAAGTGCTTCGGCGCGTACGTCGGCGTTGGAGTCTATCATGCGGCTAGGAGCTTTCTATACCAGTGAGAAGGAGCGGCATGACGCCCGACTCGCACGAGGAACGCCGTCCTTAGGGACTCTTGTGGCCGATAGTCTACACGCAGTTCGCCCCGATGGTCCCGCTGTTTCAGATCTAGTCATGAGGGCCAGCAAGCATTTTATCGGGATGACGAAAGAGGAGATGTTGCGCCTGTATAGGTCAACCCAGGATGCACTCTTAGCCCAAGAGGAGGCTCGCAAACCGAAAGCTTCGAAGACGCTTGGGCTAGAGCCGTGGAAAAAGGGGCCGGAGCTTTTTACTCTCCCGCTTGATTGTCTGTTAGATAGGATTGCGCAACGCTTGCTCGATGGTAAGTCCGTAGCAATTCACGATCTGCTTGAGTTACTCCCGCGATTCTCGAAGCTCATCACCGAAATTCACGGCTTGATAGGTCCAGAGACCCCGCGGCTCGTGGCGGCGGCTGCGTTCTACAAGTATCCAGATGACGCTTTAACCGAGATGCGTAATGCATTGTTCGACGGCAAGGAGCCGAAATATTCACCCCAAGAATTTCTTCAGACGCACGCCGACTGGGTGCGGGGACGAGGAGAGCTCGGAAAGCTAAATGTCGGCACGATGCGGCTGAATTTTGACAAACCGTTTATAGCACCTGGATCCTTAAGTAACTGATAGGACATGAGAATGACGTGCTCAATGCGCGTGTTATCGTGTGCTGATCGGTTCGCCCAGTATAGGTGTTAATCTGTTAGTTTACGCTCTCGGGTGGTCTTAGCATAACCCTCTCTGAACTCTCTTTTGGAATGGGTTTTCTATGATCATTCGCTCTTTGCTCTTGGCTCTGACGGCATCTTTGTTTCCTCTTTTTTCCGCGGCCGCACAAAGTGCACCGGTCTACGAAGTCGTTGCAGATGGAACGACGTATCAAGCGAACTTCACGGCTGCGACGCGCAATATAAAAGAATTTACAGTTTACTTCGTTTCAGAGGGTAACAACTCGACCTCCGTTGCAGTCGGGCTCCAGGCTCCCAATGGGGCGCGCGCGAAAGCACAGATCGGATTTCTCGGTGCCAAGGACGTCAAGCAAGCGGTGAGCGATCTATCGTTCGGCATGGAGACGAAGTTCCGTAACACTACTTCAAAGAAAGAGTTTTCCGAGTCGGTGGTCAAAGCAGAAGAAGGCTCTTCGTCTTTGGGTAGTTCATATAGCTGGTTTCATCTCCACAAGGATGCATGCTCAGGCTCGAAGAAATCACAGTACCTAGCCAAGGTAACCGTGAATGTTTCCGATGTCGATCCGGCGTTGTACGAGAAGGGGTTCACCGTCTTTGTTGCCCTGCAGGAGTATCGCTTCAAGGGCGCACAAGTGGCATCGATCAAGCCCGCCTCCGACGGGAAATACTTCGGTGAGCCGATTCTGCTGATGGGCACGATCGCGTACGGAAATGAGTACGTAAATATTAGAAGGTATGCGAAGGAAGGTAAACTTCGATCGACGAAGCGGATCCCGATAGTGAAGTATGTGGGCTATCGTGGATACGGGCTTTCGCTAGCACGACTCAGAAGTGTGCTGACAGGGGGAAAGGCAACGTTTGAACTTACCAACGGTGGTGACATCTACGGAGTTTGTTTCTCGCTTGTTCGAAAGAGGCAGGTCAGAAACGGCTATCCGATGAGCGCTGAATAGAGAGGGTTGCGTGTCGAGTCACGAGTTTCGAGAGGAGATACATGAAGCGCCCAATACGAATAAGTGAAATGAATCAAGATAAGGGGTATCCTCGGTACCCGCACGTTCAGGTCGAGCAGCATTTTCAGGAAGCAGCGCCCGAACGCCGAGTGCCTACACGCACCCGCAAGCCGACGCAGCGCTTCACGTTGAATCTGCGTGAGGGGAGTTCCCTCGAGGGGATCGATTGGCTTAGGTTGGTTGAGTAAATGCTCCATAAAGATGTCGCATTCTGATCGATATAGTGCTCGGCACTACTTCGCGAAGGTGAAAAGAGCGTTCCTACCGTATATACTATTGAGGCTACAGGGCAGCTCCCGGCCCAATCCAGCTCAGGGTTTGGTTGGTGAGAGGGTGGCAGAGTGCCCCAAAATGGAGGATTAATCGTCCGGTCATGGGACGTTTTTGTCTTGGAAAAGCGTGCAGGATTGCGGTGATGGCGGGAGCTTTTCTCGTCCCGATCGCTCGTGCCCAGGAGATTACTCGCTTAGGAGGAGACGCCACTTCCGATCTCCCCTCTACTGTAGCGTTAGAGCTACCTGCCCCGAATATCGGCTCTGATGCGCTCTCCCGATTTCATATAGAAGCGCACGCTCAATTTCACGGCTCCTTTGAGGCGCGAGCAGTAGACGGAAAACGTGTTTTAGGTCCCTTCTTCAACCACAACTCGTGCGGAGGGTGTCACTTTAAAAATAGTCGAGGGGCGGTTTCATTCTCTGCTTCCGCGGAGGGAAGTCCGATGCTTGTGAAGGTGGCTCTGCGCGGATTGAACCCGGACGGCTCTCCCCGCGACGTTCCCGGTGTGGGAGAGCAGCTACAAGATCACACGATTGATGGAAAGTCTCGATTCTCTATTCGTCTTCGCTTCCGTACTCAGCGCGGCACATACCCCGATGGCACCCCGTATACTCTACGCCGCCCCCAGCTTCGATTCTCTATTCCTAAGGTTGATTCGAAGCGAGTCGGCACCTCTTTGCGCATGACGCCGCCGGTTATCGGCATGGGGCTCCTGGAGGCAGTTCCAGCGCATAAGATCTTCGCTCTGGTTGATCCGGCCGACCGTAATAAGGACGGCATTTCGGGGCGGGCGAGTTATGTTCCGGATCTCGAAACCGGCAGATATGCGCTTGGTCGTTTCGGATGGCGTGCAACTCATCCTACGCTCAAGCAGCAGACGGCAGCAGCGTTTGTGCACGATATGGGGATGACCAATGAGCTTTTCCGTGAAAGTGACGGGACATTCGAGGTTCCCTCGGCTCTGCTCGATCAGGTGAGGTTCTATCAGCAGGCAGCGGGTGTTACACCCGCGCGAGAACAGAGTGAAGGAGACGTAATCGCGGGGAAATCTCTCTTTCAAAAGCTAAACTGTTCCGGGTGTCACACGATGACCTTAGTCACGGGCGACTCTTCCTATCCGGGAGTTGCAAACCAAGTTATCCATCCTTTTACCGATCTTCTCTTGCACGATATGGGGGTCGGTTTGAAAGACAGCAGGCCCGAGTTCTCCGCGAGCGGTAAGGAGTGGCGTACCCCTCCGCTGTGGGGAATCGGCCTCGCGGAAATATTGTCGCAAAAACGAACCGGCTTTTTGCACGACGGCCGCGCTCGAACGCTCGAAGAGGCGATCATCTGGCATGGCGGCGAAGCGCAGCGCTCACGAGACGCCTTCATGGCATTACGACACAAGGAGCGTGAGCAGCTCATCAGATTCTTGCGCTCGCTTTAGAAAACGATCTCTTGGGAGTTGTCTGTGTACGAAGAGAGCATGAAGAAAGGCGATCGTGTACTGCGATGAGTTTGAGCTTCATCGCGGATAGGTTGATTCGAAATCAGCTTACGCCGCCTGCGCAGTTTGAAACGACGCGTGAAGGCGTTTGCGCTCCCGCAGCGCTTCCCCCCAGGAGGTGCGAGCTTCCATAAGTTGAGCAGGAGGCCCCTCGAACACGATGGTGCCGCCTCTTTCGCCCGGTCCTGGGCCTAGTTCAAGTACCCAGTCGGCTTGCGTGATCGTATCCGCGTCGTGCTCGATCACGAGTACCGAGTGTCCCTGGTCAACAAGTCGATGCAGGCCCTTTAAGAGTAGTTCGACGTCTAATCGGTGTAAGCCGGTGGTGGGCTCATCGAGGATGTACACAGTGTGACCTTTGCGAGAGGTGTGGAGCTCTGAGACGAGCTTAATGCGCTGACTTTCGCCACCTGAGAGCGTCGAGGAGGGTTGTCCGAGCGTGAGGTATCCCAATCCTAATTCACATGCCAACCTACAGATCTGATGAATCTTGCGGTGGTTGACGAAGAAGGTTTTCGCCTCCTCGAAAGTTAGTTTGAGAACCTGGCTGATACTGAGATCCCGAAACTTTACGGAGTCAGCTTCGGCGGAGAACCTACTGCCCATGCAGCTTTCGCACAAAACGGTCGCTTCGGCCAGAAAGCTCATCTCGAGTTTGAGTTCGCCTTGGCCTTTGCACACAGCACAGCGTCCTTTGCCGGTGTTGTGCGAGAAATAGCTTGCGCCCCAGCCCCTCGACTTCGCTTCGAGGGTCTCGGCGAACACCTTGCGTATTTCATCCCAAATACCGAGGTAAGACGCCGGGGTCGAACGCGACGTTTTCCCTATCGGTTGCTGATCCACCACAAGGTGTCGTTCAATCGGGAGTGTGCTCGTAACGATACCAAAACTGCCGTGATACACCCCCTTAGCGTTCGCTCCGCAGGTCAAAGCTTCTCCGAGCACACTGTGTACGAGCGAACTTTTACCAGAGCCGGAGATGCCTGCAACGACGACTAGTCGTTTGAGCGGAATCGTTACATCGAGGTTAGACAGATTGTTCTTCGCGGCTCCTTGAATCGAAAGGCTTTCAGTCGAATGTCCGGCTGACTCTTGCACCGCAAGCTGAGTGGCAAGTGCAGTACCAGTGGGGCTGTTCTTGGCTCCTACAGCCTCTCGAACGGATCCTTGAAATACTATCTCTCCTCCGTTACTGCCCGCGCCTGGGCCCACGTCGATGATGTGTTCGGCAGCAAGTATATTGTCTATCTCGTGCTCAATCTGAATGACTGTGTTTCCTCGCTCCTTGAGTTCAATCAGTTTCTTGAGGAGTCGTTTGTTGTCGGCGGGATGTAGGCCCGCGCTCGGTTCGTCAAAGATATAGGTTGCTCCACAAAGGGGAGAGCCCATAGCGGTTGCGAGGCGCAACCTTTGAAGCTCTCCATTGGAGAGCGTTGAGCATTCCCTGTTGAGAGAGAGGTGTTCGAGGCCAAGCTCTATCAGGGTCGAAAGCTTTCCTTCCAACTCTGAGAGGATCGGTAAAGCTATCTCGCGCCGAGCCTTGTCCGTGCGGAGCGCCCCGAGCTCCTGCAACAGCAGGGGCGCGGGAAGGGCCGTCAAATCGTGAATATTTCTGCCCGTAAGTCGAATGCTACGACCGATCTCGTTGATTCGTGTCCCTGAACACTCAGGGCATACCTTACCTTTCACCGCCCCAAAGCCATCACACCGCTCGCATCGCCCCCTGCGTGAGTTGAAGGAGAGGTCCTCAGGGTCCGGTTTGAAGAACCCGCGATGACAGACCTGGCAGGTCCTCTCAGAGCTGAAGATCTGTTCCTCATCTGTACTCACTACAACCACAGTGCCGCCACCGATAGCGAGGGTTTGCATGACCCCTTCGGTGATGAGGTCCACCGACATGTTCTTGACGTTAAAGCGCGCCGTGACAATATCGATCGAATGGCTCTTGGTCTTTGCGAGCCCTTCATCAACGAATCGAGAGGGCGCAGAGAATACTCCGTCTACCCGAACTTCGCTTATCTCGATGTCCATCGCCCGTTGGAATACGGCGCGATGATTTCCCTTCTTTCTGTTTATGAGGGGAGCAAGGATCCTTACTGTGCCCTTGTAGGTGCTCTTGATAAGCGCAGCGATCTGTTCGGCGGAGAGGGGCGATATGGCTTGATCGGGGTGGTCCGGGCAGTATTGAGTTCCTACCTTGGCGTATAAAAGACGTAAGAAGTTGTATACCTCGCTCATCGTTGCCACTGTCGACAAAGCCGAGGGTTGAAAGGTGTGTTGGTACACACAGATGGTCGGCTGGACGTTGCGAATGTCGTCAATGGCAGGCTTTTTGAGCTCCTTGATGAATTGACGTGCGTACGGCGAGAGACAATCGAGATACCGGCGCTGTCCTTCAGCGTACAGGATGTCTTTTGCGATAGTAGATTTCCCGGAGCCGGATACCCCGGTGAGTGTCACGAGGGTATTGAGAGGGATATCGAGATTTATATCTTTGAGGTTGTGCTCCTTAGCACCCCTAATCTGAATCGCGCTTGGTGTGCGCCGCTTGCGAGGGGATGTTTTGGCGCGTTTGGTCTTTCCTGAAGTGACGCGCTTGTGAGCGCTACTGTAGCGCTCGACAAATTCCTTCAGGTAGTGGGCGGTCAGACAGAGTCTACCTTCACTTCCCAAAGTATCGGAAACAAACTGCTTCGGCGTACCCTCTTTGAGCAGCTCTCCGCCTCGGTATCCCCCTTCAGGTCCGAGATCTATTATCCAATCAGCCTCGGCGATGAGGCGGAGGTTGTGTTCGACACAGATAATCGAGTGCCCCTCCTCCACGAGAAGGTCGAAGAGCTGAAGGAGTCGCTCGACGTCTCTGACGTGAAGACCGGTGGTCGGTTCGTCGAAAAGAAAGAGAGAGCGTCCTCGTGAGCCTTCGATAACGTGCGGGACGAGCTTGAGCCGTTGTGCTTCACCACCGGAGAGTTCGCTCAAGGGATGCCCGAGCGTAAGGTGACCGAGGCCTAGTTGCGAAAGAACCTTGCATACGGTCGAGATCAGTAGCTCAGCCCCGAAAAAGTCGGCACACGCATCCACACTCATCGACAAGATTTCATGGACGTTTCTGTTCTTGTAACGAACCTCGAGAACCGGTGCTTGGAAGCGCATCCCCAGGCACGCTTCACACTCGATGAAGACGTCACTCAGAAACTGCATGTCCTCACGAATGAACCCTGCTCCTTCGCACGTCGGGCAGCGCCCGGCATTCACGTTGAAAGAGAACGAGGACTTCGAAAGACCGCGAGCCTTCGCCTCTTCGGTCCCAGCGAGGAGTTCGCGCACTCGATCCCATACCTTGGTATAGGTAGCGATGTTGGCGCGCGGAGTCTTTGAGAGTGGAGATTGATCAACCAAGAGTACGTCACGCACATGCTGGAACCCCGACACCTCGGCATCGACAGTAGTCTCTCCGGGAGCTATCCCCTTAGAGAGGTGATATGAGGCTTCGATCACCTCGGTAAGCAAGGAACTCTTCCCACTCCCGGACACACCCGTGAGGCATACGAAGGCGTTCAGTGGAATATCGAGGTTTATTGATTTCAAATTCCGATTGCGCGCGCCGCGAATAGCGAGCATGCGCTCTGCTGAAGGAGCAGAATCTCGAGCCGTGAAGGGCTGCATCCCAAGGCCCTCCCAATCATCGCGAGCTCCAAGGAAAGAGACATTGCCCCCGTTCTCGCCGGCTTCGGGCCCCAACTCGAGTATGGTATCGGCTGCTTCCAAGCAGTCAGGGTCGTGCTCGACCACTGTGAGAGAGTTTCCTTTGTCGGTAAGATCTCTGAGTGCTCGTACGAGCTGATCGGTATCTCGCGCGTGTAGCCCTACAGAGGGCTCGTCCAGTACGAAATGAGTGGAGATGAGGTTGCTGCCGAGGGCAGACACCAGATTGACTCGCTGCGTCTCTCCTCCCGAAAGGGTTCGTGCCTGGCGGTCGAGACTGAGGTACGGCAACCCCAATGAGATCAGGTACCCAAGTCGACTTGCGACATTTTGGCATACATCTCGAAGCTCGCGCGGCATCTTTCCGTCTGCTTCAAGAGAAACCCGCAGGCGATCAAACCAGGTCGACAGCCCGTCGAGCGGCATACTCCAAATATCGGAGATAGTACGCCCTTCAACCCGGTATGCCAGCGCATCTGATTTAAGTCGAGTTCCGTTACATGAAGGACAATCCCGCTGACCGCGATAGCGCGCAAGGAACACGCGCACATGCATCTTGTACTTCTTGCCTTCGAGATATTTGAACCATGCTTCAATGCCCACGAACTTTCGAGAGCGGCTTTTAAAGATGAGATCGCGCTGCTTTGAGGAGAGCGATGACCAGGGCTTGTCGGTTGGGATGCCCTCTTCTTTACAAAAAGCTAATAGCTGCTTGTGCTCCCAAGCCGCAGAGTTGCCTCTCCAGCAATCCACGGCATATCCGGCGATAGTCTTACTGTGATCCGGCACACACTTGTTCGGATCGATGACGAGAATCTTGCCGAAGCCGTTGCACTCCCCGCAGGCTCCTATCGGGTGGTTGTAGGAAAAGAGGGCAGGCCGGGGGCGCTCGATAGACACCTCTCCGTCGCCGCAATGAAAGGTGTTTTTGAAGATGTAAGCCTCAAACCCACGATTGACGAGCTTAGGCTCGCCGAGGGTGGAGACTCTGGCCAGGGGCCTCGTTGCCTTTGCCGCGACCTCGATCACTTCTATCGTCCCGTTACCGATCGAGAAGCATTGCTCGAGCGATTCGCGAAGCCGCTTGGTAGAGAGATTTCCCTGTTTGCAACGGTCAATGACCACGGAGAGCTGCTTGATCCGCTTTGGCGGTGGCGAGTCTTCAAAACTGGAGATCGTCGCTTTGATCGGATCGAAATAGCGCGAGTATCCCAACATCTGAAGCCGTTCGAGAGTGTCTCGAGTATGAGGGACCCGCATACCTACGAGAAATGTGGAGTCTGACTTAATTGCGCACCAGCGCTCCAGGAGTTCGCTAATCCGAAGCGCGTCCCAACGCTTGAGCTCGAGCCCGCATCGGGGACACACGGGAATCGCTACGTTGCTCCAAACGATCTTGAGGTAGTCGTTTATATCGGTCATCGAGCCGACCGTTGAGCGCGAGTTGAGAATCCTTGTTCGTTGCTGAATCGCGATAGCGGGGCGTACATTCTCGACGATATCTACCTTCGGGCGTTTGACCTTATCGAAGAATTGGCGAGTATACGGAGAGAACGTTTCTATGTAGCGGCGTTGCCCCTCTGCGTAGATAGTATCGAAAGCGAGGGACGATTTGCCCGATCCAGAGAGCCCTGTGATACCGACAAATGTGTCGTGAGGTATCTCGACATCAAGGTTCTTGAGGTTGTTCTCGCGAGCGTTACGGATTGTGAGGGAATTGCGTGCAGCCATCGAGGGGAATGTATCGTGTGAGTGTAACAGCGGCAACACGAGGGACGGCCAAAACAGGGAAAACTTCAGGAATGGGCGGTTTTTGGTGTGGCTTCAAAGGGCGAGTCCGGGGTATCGCGACCAGCGCTGTGCAGACATAACCGTGACGCAGGCAGAAACGGAATCCGTTTTCGTACATATCCCACATCTGATACGCTCTGCCTCGATGTGATAGAGAGGTTGATGTCGTGAAACTACTTATTTCTAGATCCTTACGCGGGAAGGCACTCAAGCTTCTTCTAGGGCTGACTCTGACTAATCTCGCAGTGTGTTCTTCCTCGCGGGCAGACGAGGCGGCTTGTGCCGTGGCAGCGACAGCTCTCGAGCAGTCCATCAAGATTAGGGGCTTGGAGCGGAGATCCGAGGTGCCCTGTCTCGTCAGTGATAAGGCAGAGGTAGAGAAGTTCCTACGCGAAACGATCGCCACAAAGTTACCAGCGAATAAGATCGAGATGGAACAGCTCGTCTACAGAGCTCTCGGGGTAGTACCGGATGAGTACGACTATGCTAACGGAATAATTCAGCTCTACGCGAGTCAGATCGGTGGATACTACGATCCTGAAAAAAAGCACTTCATCATGGCGGCCTGGATGCCGGCTATGCTGCAATCCACCGTAGCGGTGCATGAACTTACCCATGCTCTGCAAGATCAGCACTTTGATCTCGAAAAGATGATGGATCCCAAGCTCGAAAATGGGGACCAGCTTTTGGCTATAGCCGCCCTTGTGGAGGGCGATGCTACTGCGGTGATGACCGACTACATGAGGGCACTTGCCGGGCAGGCTCCCTTGAGCAAAGAGGCAAATATCGATGCCTTGTTACTTCAACAGGTCTTGGCGGGAAGTGCCGGTGGTTTTGAGAAAACGCCCGAGGCGCTCCGGGTTTTGCTTCTTTTTCCCTACACGAGCGGCCTGCGATTCGTACACCGATTACTGCTGCGGGGCGGCTATACTGAAGTTGATAAAGCCTTCCAAAATCCGCCCACAAGCTCCCGAGAGATACTCCATCCGGAGGTCTACCTCTCCCAAGGCCTACCTTCGAGTATCCCGAGTCGAGAAGAACTCGATCGAGCCGGTGCGACCGGAGAAATCGTGTATACCGATACCATAGGGGAGTTCGGTATCTCGGCGATTCTTGGAGCCGGACTGAAGCAGAAGAGTGAAGCCGTGGCTGCAGCAACGGGATGGTTGGGAGATCGAGTTGCGGTATTCAAGGTCTCAGAAACCGAGAGAGTAGTATCATGGAAGACAAGATGGGAGAGCGAGCGCGATGCGGAAGAGTTCGCGCAAGCTTACTCCCGCTTCATCGAAGCTCGATATTCCATCACAGCTTCGCCTGAGGGCAAATACTCGACACCTCACAAGACACTCAGGATTTCGCGGTCAGAGAAGGATGTTTCGATCGTCTTCTGGATATCACTCTGACCCACAACTTTGTAACGCACCGGAGAAGCAGGCAAAAGGGGAAGCTGAGTTAAAGCGTAAGCTCCCTCCGATTCGATGTGCCTGATGAAACTTTAAAGAAGCGAGGCCGAACAACGCATCCGCGTTGTTTAGCCTCTCCTCCTTAGCGGCGACCGCATTCGAATCGCAAAGCCGCTTCCAGGTCCGAGAGTAGGAAAGTATAGCCGTTGGTTTGCAGCGACGTCGGCACTACGCGTGTACTCGCCAGTAGCACAGCATCGGCCAATTCACCGAAGAGCGTGCGCAGCACAAACGCGGGCAGGGGCAAAACAGTCGGCCTACGGAGTACCTTACCGAGGGTTTTAACGAAATCGTAGTTGCTAATCGGAGTCGGAGAGACTGCATTCACTACTCCGTGTAAGCGCTCTGAGTAAAGCGCGTGTTCAAAGGCACCTAGGAGATCTTGAAGAGATATCCAGCTCATGAATTGAGAGCCGTGGCCGAGGGTACCGCCCACTCCTGCGAGAAACGCCGGAAGCATCTTCTTGAGGGCGCCGCCGCGGGCTGTGATGACCGTACCGATACGCATCGTGACCAATCGTGTGCCGCTTTCTCGAAGTGCATTCGACGCAGCCTCCCATTCTCTACTTGTATCAGCTAAGAATCCTCGGCCCGGAGGGGAGCTCTCGTCTACTTCGGCTGTACCGCTGTCGCCGTAGTACCCGATTGCGGAGGCCATGATTGCCACCGGAGGCGGCTTGGAGAGCTGTGCTAAGGTAGCACAAAGTAGTTGAGTCGAAGTGACCCGACTCTCTTTAATCCGCGCTTTCTTGGCCGCGCTCCAGCGGCCGGCGGAGATATCTTCACCGCCCAGGTGAATGACGACGTCGATTCCATCGAAGATCGAAGGGTCGAGTGTTCGTTGCGCCGGGTTCCACATTCGCTCGAACGGCGATGTTGGTGTGCGCCTTACCAACTTTGTAACGGAGTGGCCAGCTGTTGTCAGGAAGCTCGAGAGAGCTGAGCCGACAAGGCCCGACGAGCCGCTGATAAGAACTGATTTGCGTGGTTTATCCGACCACCGCGCATGAAGTGCAAGATCGTATGCGAGGACGTCGTGTCGATATCGAAAGAGTCGTTCGAGCTCTCGGGTGAAAAGCGCGCTGAGAGGGGTCGCAAAAGCCGGTAGCTCGTAGGTAATCTCGTCGCGTAGTGTGCTGCTTGTCGCATCTGTCGAAGCTACCGAGTGCACGTGTCGCCAGCTCTTGAATGGGCCTTCAATCTGTTCGTCGGTGAAGCGCTCTCCCGATGTATAGTTCGTATGTCGAAGCTTCCACCTGACGCCCAATGGACCGAGAACCGGAACTTTAATGAGCACCTCCGTTCCATTCTGGATACCTGAGCCTGATTGGAGCACGGCTACTGGCTTCCAGGGCGTATTGAGCCGCTCAAACGCCCCCGGCCGTGTGTGCCAGTCGAATACGGTAGCCGCTGGGTAGGGAAAGGTGCTCTCTTTGACGAATGTGTTCCGTGTCACACCACTAGCCGAGCACTCGTTTGGTAACTTCACTGGCGCTCTTGCCGTCGTACTGTCCGGCGAAGTTATCTTTGAGGTGTTTCATGACGAGGGGGAGCGAGAGGGCAGGGTTTGCGCTCTTCATCTCCACAATCATGCGCTCGAGCTCGTCTCCGCTCAGCTGCTTGGGAAGGAACGATTCTAGTATAGAGAGCTCGGCGAGAAGTTGCTGCTTCGCCTCTGGTCTGTTGGCTTGCTCTGCGAACTGTATGGCCTCGTGGCGTTTCTTCGCCTCACGTTGCACTACGGTGACGCAGTCTTGCTGGGAAAGTTCGGTAACTGACCTTTGCATCTCCTCGTATTGAATCTCGCTCAATACGGCTCGAATAGTGTCGAGGCGTAATCGATCTTGCGCTTTCATGGCGCTTTTGAGCTGTTCTTTGAGTTGTTGCTTCATAGCGACTCTCACATATACAGGGCGTTACGCGGCATTGACGGTCTTTTGGTAGTGAGTCATGAACTCTTGAAGCTTCACAGCGGTTTCGGCGCTGATGAGATGCTCGGTTTTACACGAATCTATTTCAGCCTGCTCAGGGCTCACTTTGAGAATATTGACGAGAAAGTCGTGCAAAATATTCTTTCGTGTGAGTACAGCTCGAGCAAGTGTTTCACCCTCGGGGGAGAGTGAAAGAAATTTGTTTTCGTCCTCAACGATGAGGTGCTTTGCCTTGAGCGACTTCAAATTGATTGAAGCGCTCCCAGTAGTAATGTTCAGCTCCCGAGCTACGTCCGTAACCCGAGCATAGCCCCGCTTCTCTCGAAGCTCGAGGATCGCAAGTAGATGATGCGCAGCGCTGTGAGTGATGTTGTTCTCTTCGAACTTCTTCCAAACGTCCATGACGATACCTCCACCAGCTTCGAAGGGGCGTCTCCGCACTACTTCGGCCGTTCTTTGGCGCCCCTGCTATAGGAAGAGAGGACTCAAATATAAGTTGCAACCCTACTAACTTTTGTTATGTATGTCAAACTTTCGTTTGTTGTTCTTAAGTTCTCTTCATGATAGGAAATAGAGTACTGATTGAGGTCTTTTGAATGAACGAACCGCATAGCGTCCATCGATCCTTTGGTGTGCTTGTTTATATTCTCGCTCTCCTGGTCGCATGGCCCGTTAGTGGCTCTGCTATAGAGCGACCAGAAGAGGTTCTCGACAAGCAGGTTGGTGTTTATACACAACTAGGTGCCAAGGTAGGATTGGATCGGGTGTTCACCGACCGAGTCGGTGAAAGTAAGCCTCTACGTGCCTTCGCCGTACCCGAGAAGCCAATCATTATAGTTCCAGTTTATTACAAGTGTCCCCGCATGTGCGGCTTGATCTTGGATGGTGTCATCACCATGCTCAATCAGATGACGCTAGAACTCGGTAAGGATTTCTCAGTCCTGGCTGTAAGTTTTGATCCTCTGGACACCCCAGCGGATGCCCAGGCCTCGTGGCTTAAATTCAACGAGCGTCTGATAGGCGACGCCTCTCGTGGTCGAGAAGCCTTTAGGTTCTTAGTAGGAAATGACGAAGATGTAGAGGGGTTGATGCACGAGCTCGGCTTCAAATATCTCCGTGAGGGCAAGGACTTTGCTCACTCAGCAGCTGTTATGATATTGACGCCGAGCGGAGAGATCTCGCAGTATTTCACTGGGATTCAATTTTCTCCTTGGGATGTTCGCCTGTCCTTGATCGAAGCCTCGCAAGGAAAGATCGGATCGGCGATGGATCATTTACTTCTCTACTGCTTTAGATTTGATCCACTACAAGGTAAATATACGTGGGCAGTGGAAGGTGTTTTGCGAGTGGGCGGGGCGTTAACTCTGCTGGGTTTGGCTCTAGTGTATTTTTTCTTCGCTAGAAAGCGCCAAGAGTCCAAGCCGGTCTAAAGTATAGATGAAAGATAGCGAGGCGCCATCCTCAGATGGGTGGCGCGGTAAAACAGGTAACGGATAGAGAAAGACGAACATGTTGGGATTGTTAGGAGAGCAAGCGTCGGACTTCGCTCACAAGGTAGATTACGCCCACGATATCGTGACGATTATCTCGGTAGTGTGTACGGTGGCAATCGTAGGTGCGATGTTGTACTTCGCCGTTATTTACCGCCAGCGAGACGGGGTTGATCATGAAACTCCTATGATTGAGGGTAACAATCTCCTCGAAGTCATATGGACGGTATTTCCAACCCTCGTTGTAATCTGGGTAGCTTACCTCGGCTACGATGCGTTCATCGATATGCGAACGCCGCCCGCCGATTCGATGGAGATTAACGTTACCGCCAAGAAGTGGGCATGGGACTTTCAATACGCCAATGGCAAGAAGACTACTGCTGAGCTCGTAGTTCCCGTAGATCAGCCGGTCAAGCTCATAATGACCTCTAAGGATGTGCTTCATTCTTTCTTCGTGCCCGTGATGAGAACCAAGGCGGACGTCATCCCTGGGCGGTACACGTACGAGTGGTTCCGACCGATTAAAACCGGAGACTTCCAGGTGTTCTGCACGGAGTATTGTGGTGATCTACACTCCGGTATGCTCGCGCGCCTCAAGGTTCTTCCCAAGGCTGAGTTCGAGCGTTGGCTCGCTGATGATAGTGAGGAGCGCAAGCTCGCTTCGATGAAGCCCTCCGACCGCGGTCAAGAGATATACAACAAACAGTGCGTAGCATGTCACAGCTTAGATGGCTCACCGCGCATCGGACCCAGCTGGCTCAAGATAGTTGGTAAAGACGGTCAGCTCGCAGGAGGCGGTACCTACAAGGCCGACGAGAACTACATTCGCGAGTCTATTCTAAATCCCCAAGCGAAGATCGTTGCAGGGTACGAAGCATCAGGTCAGATGCCGAGCTACCAGGGACAGCTTTCCGACGAGGACATTACCTCGATTATCGCGTTCATGAAAACACTTGACGGTACACAGAAAGCAGCGCCCGCACAGCCTGCAGCGCCCAAGGCCGTTGATGCGGCCAAGTTGGCGGCGATGTCTCCAGCAGACAGAGGTAAGGCGCTTTTCAATGATCCAGGCAACATGTGCTACACCTGCCACAGCATAGATGGCAGTCGCGTAGTAGGTCCGTCCATGAAGGGGCTCTGGGAGCGTAAGTCGAAGATGTCAGACGGTACCGAGGTGGTATCGGATGCCAACTACATCAAAGAATCGATCCTCAAGCCGCAAGCGAAGATAGTAGAAGGGTACGGTCCTGTAATGCCGGCGATCTACGAAGGCAAGCTCACGGATGAGAACATCTCCGATATCATCGAGTACATAAAGACTCTCAAGTAGTCGTAAGAAGGTGAGATAAGGTATGTCAGCGCACGCTACAACAGCACACAACGAAGAGCTCAATTACCTAAACTGGAAAACCGGCCTCTGGTCGTGGCTCTCCTCCACGGATCACAAGAGGATCTGCTTCCTCTACCTCTTTACCATCTTGATCTTCTTCTTCTTGGGTGGAACGGCAGCCCTCCTGATGCGTCTGGAGCTGGCTACTGCCGGTCCGACCATCCCTGGGATCGTGAAAGATCCTCACACCTACAATGTGCTGTTCACATTGCATGGCGTGTTCATGATCT
Source organism: Bdellovibrionota bacterium (assembly GCA_044351795.1). GTDB lineage: Bacteria > Bdellovibrionota_C > UBA2361 > UBA2361 > OMII01 > OMII01. The sequence continues at coordinate 26,619 of JBILFA010000025.1, forward strand.
TCCTGTTCGTAGTTCCTGGCATTCCCGCTACCCTCGGCAACTTCCTCATCCCTCTGATGATAGGCGCAAAGGATGTGGCCTTTCCTCGGCTGAATCTCTTCAGCTATTACGTGTATGTCGTTGGCGCAGCTATCGGAGCGATCTCTTTGATCCATCCAGTCGACACCGGGTGGACTTTTTATGCTCCGTACAGCACGACAACCGGTAGTTCTGTTTCGTTGATGGTGTTGGCTGCATTCGTGCTCGGATTCTCCTCGATCCTCACGGGTTTAAATTTCATCGTGACGATTCATCAGTTGCGCGCCCCTGGAATGACGTGGATGCGGCTTCCGGTTTTCATATGGGCATCTTACGCTACGGCGATAATTCAGACCGTTGCTACCCCTGTGGTTGGAATGACCCTCTTGCTCATTATTGCCGAGCGCGTCTTCGGGGCTGGAATCTTTGACCCTAAACTTGGTGGTGATCCAGTACTGATGGAGCATCTCTTCTGGTTCTATTCGCATCCGGTCGTGTACATCATGGTGCTTCCGGCGTTCGGTGTCGTCGGTGAGATAATCCCTGTCTTCTCGAGAAAACCTCTTTTCGGCTACAAGATGGTAGTTATCTCCTCAATGGCGATCGCTGCAGTAGGTTTCGTTGTGTGGGCCCACCACATGTTCGTTGCTGGCATCTCGGAGTTTTCCGCTATCTTCTTCTCATTTGTAACGTTCTTGGTTGCTATACCGACGGCTATCAAGGTGTTCAACTGGGTGAGCACGATGTACAAGGGGTCTATAAGCTTCACGACCCCAATGTTGTACGCCATGTCATTCGTGTTCCTGTTCATGATCGCGGGCACAACCGGTATTTACTTGGCAATGCTGGGAGTTGACGTGTACTACCACGATACCTACTTCGTCGTAGCGCACTTTCATTATACGATTCAGGGAGGCGCAGTGATCGGTTTGATAGCGGCGCTTCACTACTGGTTTCCCAAGATGAGCGGCAAGATGTACAATGAAACCGCTTCGAAGGTGGCCTTTGCGCTCGTGTTCATCGGATTTAATCTGACCTTCATTCCGCAGTTCATCCTCGGAATGGAAGGCATGCCGCGGCGCTACTACAACTATCCGCCCCAGTACCAGAATCTGCATACGATCTCCACGGTCGGGGCGTTCATGAACGGCGTTGGATACACCTTTGCGTTGTTGAATCTGCTCCTCACCGCGTTGTTCGGGAAGGTAAAGGCGCCTCGCAATCCGTACAACTCCGTGAGCCTTGAGTGGCAGACGGCTTCGCCGCCGATCCACGAGAACTTCCCGGAGACCCCGGTCGTAGACAAGGATCCGTATCACTACGGTACTCCGGCTCACGTATAGGTATTTTTCAAGGAAGAGAGTAGATATGAGCTCACATGCAGCCGCAGCGACTCACGAGGTCGCTCCAGGGGATCCTCCACACATTCACCACATGGACAGTGCAACGGCCTATGGTGCCGCGAAGCTCGGCATGTGGCTTTTCTTGGCCACTGAGATTCTGCTTTTTGCAGTGATGTTCTGTAGTTTCGCTATCATGCGATTCTATCACCTCGATCTCTTTCACGATGCGAGCCATCACCTGAATATCTACGCGGGCTCCCTGAACACCGCCATTCTCCTCTTCTCGAGCTTCACGGCGGCAGTCGCTGTAACGAAAGCCCAGATGGGGGACAATCGTGGGGTTGTCGTTAACTTCGGCATTAGCATCGTCTGCGGATTTATCTTTCTTCTCGTTAAGGCCTACGAGTACACGGATAAGGCTCATCACGGGATGTTCCCGTTTGTGTGGAACTCGAATTTTTACGAGTACAAGAACTTCCTCGGCATCTACTACTGCATGACGGGCCTACATGCCTTGCACGTCATCATCGGAATGGTAGTGATGTACATCTACGGCATTCGACCTGCGCTGAAAAACCGCTATTCGGGTCGGTACTACACCCCGGTAGAACTCAGTGCTCTGTATTGGCATTTGGTCGATCTGATCTGGATCTACTTGTTCCCGCTGCTATACCTAGTTGGATAATTTTGGAGTATCAGACGACATGTCACACGATCATTCAAGCGAGCACGATAGCTCTCACGTTGTACCGGTTTCGACATTTTTAAAGGTACTCATCGCGCTGCTGGTTCTCACCGTTATCACGGTCTTGGCCGCTAAGGTCGACATGGGGAAATGGAATATCGTTGGTGCCATGGTGATCGCCTCGGTTAAGGCATCCTTAGTAATCTGGATATTTATGCACGGTAAGTACGAGAACCGTATCCTCTGGACATATATCCTGATCCCCTTCATCTTGCTGGCGATTATGATTGGAGGGATTTTTACGGATGATCCCTTCCGTAGCCGCCCTCAGCCGGTAGCCGTCGTCAAAGCCAAGGCGTAGGGCTCTCCAGGTAGTTGATGCGAAAGGCCGGTGAAGTTCTCTGGGATCTTCGCTGGCTTTTTGATTTCAGCACGCACTGATGCTGAGCAAGATGTTCTCCTGCTCAGTAAGCGTTGGTCGGTAGGCTAGCTTTACCGAAGGAGGCATAGTTAGCATACTGTGGAGAACAAAAGCCTCGACGAGACTGTTGCCCGTCAAGCCAACCGTTTGGGTTTGGCCATTTCAGGTGAAAAAGGGGTTAGTCGGGGATCTCAACAAACTCCACCTCGCCCGTTTCCACCGTTAAAAATGCGATCGTATACCGACTCGCCGAAAAGAGAGCGCCAGGATTGATTATCCGCGTTCTTCCGACTACTTCGTTGCGCTTTTCATGAGTGTGGCCGTGCAGCACATAATCGTATTCCTGAGACTCCACAGCGTCTGCAACAACACGAGGGTTGGTACCGTGGTTCACGAAGAACTTTTTGCCTCCACATTCGAAGGTAAGCGTGTCGACTATCTCACTGAACCCCAACTCGGTACATTTCTTCTTGAGCCCGGAGCGTTCGCCGTCGTTGTTTCCGTAAACCAGACGTAATGGAAGTCCGGCAAAGCGCTCGAGCACCGGAGGGGAGATGATATCGCCGCAATGAATTACCATCGATAGGTTGCGCTCCTTGAAGAGCGCCACTGCTTTGATGATGGTTCGTACATGCTCGTGGGTGTCCGAGACGATTCCGATCTGGGTGGTCATAAGCTTCTCTCTCGTGCTTTCGGGTACGGGACAAAGAGTATCTACTTTGTCATGCGTTGAAGAGCATACAACGTATGTTTAGTAGGTCTTTGGTGTATCGTCCACCCTTGAAGTCGGGAAAGCTTCACTCAGATGACCTCTCGCTTAGTGCGGTGATTGACATTATTGAGTGACAAGACCTATTGGACCAGGCGCTACAAAAGCGCTTGTAGTAGGATTAGGAGCTCAAAGAAGAAGTGAGGGAGATTCCATCATGCCGATCGTTTCGTTGAAAATATGTGCTCGCTCCTCTGTACATGTGGGCGTAGTGGCCGCGGTTTTCTCCTTCGTGAATCTCTGTCTTTTACACACATCCGAAGCAGAAGAGATAACAGACTCAGAGCCCAAAGCATGCTGCCGAGCTAATACAGGCAGGGCTGCTCTCCTGAGCTCTCGAGCGAGTGTTTCGAAGACACTCGTTTCCAACGGAGTGCCGGGCGCTTCAGCATCTAGTGAGGTGCCCTCACAGCCGTGGCCGCCCAACATGGTGTGGATCTCAGGGGGGAGTTTCGAGATGGGAGGGCAGGGCCCGGAAACCAAACCGGATGAGCTACCGACCCACAAGGTTCGGCTCGATGGATTTTGGATGGACGAAACAGAAGTAACGAACAAACAATTCAGGGAGTTTGTAGAGGCCACCGGTTATGTGACCACTGCCGAGAAAAAACCTGATTGGGAAGAGCTCAAGAAGCAGCTTCCTCCGGATGCACAAAAGCCGGACGATTCGGTGCTCGTCCCAGGATCGCTCGTTTTTGTTCCGAGTGAGGGGCCGGTGCCTCTCAATGATTATGGGCAGTGGTGGGTGTGGATGCCGGGAGCTAACTGGCGACACCCCTTCAGTTCCGAAAGCTCGTTGGATGCCGGCCATGATAATTATCCGGTGGTCCATGTCTCCTGGGATGATGCCGTGGCATATGCGCACTGGGCAGGAAAGCGGCTACCGACTGAAGCAGAGTGGGAATACGCAGCTCGTGGCGGAGCAGAGGGAAGACGTTTTGCGTGGGGAGATGAATTGACTCCCGATGGTAAGCACATGGCAAACGTGTGGCAGGGTGCCTTTCCCTACAAGAACACCAAGGAGGACGGCTATGATTACGCAGCGCCAGTGCGCTCTTTTCCGCCTAACGGGTACGGCCTCTACGATATGATAGGAAACGTCTGGGAGTGGGTGAGCGATTGGTACCGAAGTGATTACTATCAGACACTAGCTGCTCAAGGAAAAGAGACTCTAAACCCCTCGGGGCCGGTCGATAGCTTTGATCCAGAGGAGCCCAGCATGCCCAAGAGGGTTAATCGTGGCGGCTCATTTCTGTGCCATGCTGATTATTGCGCGAATTACCGACCTGCGGCTCGAATGAAGACGGCCCCTGATACAGGACAGATTCACCTCGGGTTCCGCACCGCGCTAAGCGACCTCGAATGGCGGAAAAGCAATCCTTCCAATCAAAATAGGGTACAATAAAGACACTAACGAAAGTAAAAGGTGAATATGAATCTAGTGTTGCACCGTTTAAGGATTAGTAGTGCGCTTTTTTCTATAGCAATCATGTCCACAGTGATGGGCTGTTCATCTACGAAGGTAGTGCAATCGTGGGCCAACCCAGATATCTCCCCTCCAAAACGTGTAATGGTATTCGGTGTTACGAAAGAAGAGGGACTCAGGCGTTCATATGAAGACCAGTTGAGCCAGGCGCTCACATCAGAAGGTCTTTCAGCAATCCCGAGCTATGAGGTGCTTCAGAGTGAAGGCGAGGTTGATAAAGATAAGCTCACCGAAGCAGTGCGTAAAGCCGGTGTGGATGCGGTGTTTATTACGCGCTTAGTGCGTTTAGCAAAGAGGTTGGATACGGTTCCTGTGCCTTCACCTGTATGGGGGCCACCGTTTGGCCCATGGGGTGGCTACTACTCTCCCTATTGGCCGACCTATTACTATGATTCGTACAGAGTTGTGGAGAGAGAGTTCGCTTTTATCGAATCCAACCTCTACAAGTCAGACACGAGTACGTTGCTGATGAGCATAATGACACGAACAGAGGACCCCTCGGAATCAGGCCGCAAGGTTCATGAGGTCGTGCGTTTAATTGTGCGGGAGTTTCGTAAGAACGGGGTGCTGCAAAGGGCGGATACTGAAGATAAGTAGCTTCTCCTCGTTAGCAAACGTCGATGGGTAGCCTAGCTTTTGGGCTAATGAACGCGGAGGCGCGGAAAACGCGGAGATCGCAGCCGGATATTACGAGTATCGGGGTTGTCTCCTCAAGTCGGCAGCTCTCGTGCACGAGCTCTCTTGAGTATCGTAGTAATGCCCATCCTGTGGTCTCCGCGTTTTCTGCGCCTCCGCGTTACATAACCAAAATATTCGGACCCGGAAGAACTTAGTTCTTTACCGAACGAGGCATGGTTAGCATCCCGTGGAAAACACAAGCGTGGACGGGAATGTCGCCCGTCACGCATCGATCTATCCGCGTTCACGGAGAAAATGTGCTATTTACCGGCTAAAACAAGGGACTATGTCGTGTCAGTGCTCATTACTACCACTCGATTCCACTAAGAGCCTTTTTATCAACTGATCGAGTGATTCCAGCATAGAAACATCGACGTACACAACTTCCCCGATCCGTTCCAATGCACCAGTCGCAAGCAGCGAGGTACTCATCATTATTATCTTACTATAGCGCTCGAACAGACTCGGCCGGATGATGAGATTCAGCGATCCTGTTTCGTCCTCGAGAGTTACAAAAACAACTCCCTTAGCGGTTCCTGGCCTCTGTCGAATGATTGCGATACCGGCAACGGAGATTCGTGTTCCCTTTCTGACTCCGTATTTCGAGGCGAGCGCTTCGGCTGTCGTTGCACCTCTTGAGGCAAGGAAATTCCGTATAAATTGTATCGGATGAGCTCGAAGCGAGACGCCGCTTGTCGCATAATCATCGAACATCTCTCGTTGTAGTGAGGAGTGCGGAAGTGATAGTTCACCCCGCGCCTCACGAGCTTTCAAAAAAGCATCGATAGGAGCCGGTTTGTGCCCGAGCTCTTGTATCTGCCAATGTGCCGATCGTCGGGTGAGCTCAAGCGAACCGAAGGCATCCGCACGTGCTAGAGTCGTAAGTGCCGACTTGGGCAGGTTCGTGTTTCGCCCCCACAAAGACGAGATAGACTCAAAGACGCCGTTTGATGTAATCGATTCTCGCAAGAGCTCTCCGTGGTTCTGTTGTAATCCGTGTACTAAGCGTAGCCCCAATCGGAGTTGGGAGTGTCGTCTCTCTCTGTTAGGAGAGGACACGGTACAATCCCAGGCGCTGTGATTAGCGTCGATCGGCAGCACCTCGACAGCATGTTTTTGTGCGTCTCTTACTATCTGAGCGGGAGCATAGAAACCCATTGGCTGGCTGTTGAGTAGCGCGCACGCAAACTCGGCAGGATGGTGCTTCTTGAGCCACGCAGAAGCGTAGACCAGGAGAGCGAATGATGCCGCATGAGATTCAGGAAATCCGTATTCGCTGAAACCCTTGATCTGATTGATGCAGGTCTCGGCAAATTCGGTCGAGTACCCGTTGTCGTGCATTCCCTTGATAATCTTCTCTTTGAACGCTTCAATTACTCCTTTGTGGGATTTCCAGGCTGCCATGGCGCGACGTAAGCGCTCGGCTTCTCCAGGGGTGAAGTTCGCCAAGGTAATTGCGAGTCTCATCGCCTGTTCCTGAAAGATCGGAACGCCGAGGGTTTTTCCGAGAATCTTCCAGACACGCTTGTCTGGATAGTAGGGCTTTTCGAGCCCGCTACGTCTTCGAAGATATGGGTGAACCATATTTCCTTGGATCGGCCCGGGACGAACAATAGCAACCTCTATTACCAGATCATAAAAGCACCTGGGCTTGAGGCGCGGAAGCATAGACATCTGCGCACGTGATTCGACCTGAAATACCCCAACAGTGTCTGAGTTGCAGAGCATATCGTAGACGGCAGGATCGTCAGGAGGGATAGAGTGAAGCTCCAATTTCTCAGCGCGACCTCGGTTGACGAGTTCGAGAGCTTTGCGAATGCAGGTAAGCATTCCCAGCGCAAGGATGTCGATCTTGAGCATTCCCAGCTCTTCGATGTCGTTCTTGTCCCATTCGATGATAGTTCGGCCCTGCATTGATGCGTTGATGATAGGGACGATCTCGCACAAGGGATCGTTGCAGATAATGAAGCCTCCGACGTGCTGCGAAAGGTGGCGAGGAAATCCAACGAGTTCACTCGAAAGGATAAGGGTGTTCTGCACCGTAGAATCGAAGGGGTCGAGTCCGAGCTCTCGGAGAGTATCCGCTGTTATCGCGCAGTCCGTCCACTGATGAACACTTTTTGCGAGCTTGTCTACTATGTCGAGTGAAAGTCCTAGAACCTTACCTACCTCACGAACAGCGCTACGCGCTCTATACGTTACGACCTCTGCGGCGAGCGCGGCGCGATCCCTACCGTATTTTTGGTAAATATACTGAATGACCTCTTCTCGACGTTCGTGCTCGAAATCGATATCGATGTCGGGCGGTTCACGACGTTCCTTACTGATGAAGCGAGCAAAGAGCAGGTCGATCTTAGTAGGATCGACCGAGGTGATGCCGAGACAGAAGCACACAACTGAGTTAGCGGCAGCTCCCCTCCCCTGGCAGAGGATTCCGCGGCTTCGAGCATATCTGACGATATCATGACATGTAAGGAAGTATTTTTCATATTCAAGCTCTCTAATGAGTTGCAGTTCTTCATTGATAGTCTCAGTTACGTGGGGTGGTATTCCTTGTGGGTACCTCTCACGAGCGCCTCTCTCAACGCAGTCGTAGAGGTACTCATGAGCTGACGTTTGTTCAGGGCAGATCTCGTCAGGATAGGTGTAGCGAAGCGAA
>JBILFA010000066.1:0-18985 GCA_044351795.1 Bdellovibrionota bacterium
GCGAAGAAAGGGAGAATTGAGCGGCAATCTCGGCGATCTCCAGCGTGCGGCGCAGCGCGTGTGGGATACTGCGGAACAGCCGCCCCATTTCATCCGGAGGCTTGAGGAAACGTTCTCCGTTTTGGAAAAGTTCGAAGCCCGCCTGTTGAATCGTACATCCCAGGCGAATGCATGTTATGGCATCCTGCAGCGGTTTTCGTTCGGGAATATGATAGTGCACGTCGTTCGTAGCAACGATCGAAATTCCTAGAGAACGAGCTATTTGAACAGCGGAGTCGAGGTGTTTTGCATTAAGCGGCCCATAGTTTTGAGTGAGCGCAATCGAAAGTAGAGAAGCGTCTGTGGTGTTGTCGCGCAGGATCTTGCACAACTCGAAAAATACGGCTTGCCGCGAATTGAAGTAGCTCGATGACGAGGAAACTCCAACAGTATGAAGACGAGTTTGAAAGAACGGAGGCACCGGAATCGTCACAAATTGGTCTTGGAGCGGAAGGAAGTCAGCTAAGTTCAAAAAAAAGTCGTTCTTCGTAACATCGCGCTTACCGAGCGTGAGTAGTCTACAGAGAGAGCCATAAGCCTCTCGACTTGTCGGATACACGAGGAGAGAGGCTTGATGATAGGGAGAGCTTCTCTCTGTTAACTTGTGTCGTAGCTGTCCTTGGAAGTCGATCTCCAAGCGACATCCGACGAGGAGCTGAATTCCTGCATCTTGTGCAGCGGTGTGTGCTCTGACGATCCCGGCGAGGGTGTTGTAGTCGGTAATTCCGATAGCTCGATATCCCAGCTCCGCAGCGCGCCATATACATTCGTGCGGATGGCTTGCGCCGCGTAGGAATGAAAAGTTGGTCGTGACCTGAAGCTCTGTGTAGCTCGTCATACCCACATTCCATGTATAAACCACTCCAGAGAGTTTTGGTCTCGATATATCCACAGCCACCGGCCGAGCTCGTCCTGAATTTTAAAGTAGTCTCGCTCCGCGAAGCGATCCTGCTGAGCGTTGAGCCGCCACCATTCCGGCGCGATGCGCTCAGGGCCTATTCCTGTGAGGACCGAAAATCTTTTGTCTCGCCAGTGGATGTACGAGGGAGGCTTGTCCGGGAGCATTGCAATCGTTGAAATCGGTTCGGGTGACGGGAAGAGGATCGATGGACGCTCCTCTAAATTATAGGGAGCAGTTTGCTCGGAGACTTGTAGTTCGTCGTGAAGATTGAGCACCGACTCGTAAGAGAACGAGCGTTCGGGAATGTACGATTGATGAAGCTTGGCACGAGTGACTCTATCCTTCCCTATGCGCACACTGAAATTATTCATCAGCTCCTGCCTCTCTCTTTCGGTCGGCTCTCTCTGTTCGGAAGCTGAAAAGGTGCGTTGTTCCGTGGTCAGGCTCTCGACCTGGTCGGCGATGAGTTGGAGCTCTCTCACCTCTCCAAAAAAGTTCAATGTGTCGATGATAGGCTCAATAATCGAAGCGATGTGCGAAGTATCCGAAGTGGCTGCCGCAAGGGATAGTTCCTTTGTGGTTGTATAGTTGCCGGTATCTCGTATGGTGAGTCGGAAATACTTGGCGGCTTTTTTGTCTGCCATCAACACCGTCGTAAGTGCACGAAAGAGATATTGGATAGCCGTCGATATTACTCGCCGATTGGTAAGTGGAGGCTCGAAGATGCGCGACCGTGCGTATGTACGGGGCACCTCTATCGTAACCAGGCGTTCCTCTATCTCGCCGAGTGCCTGTTCCAGTCGATAAAGAAGCTTTTTACCGAAGCGCTGAGCCAAGGTGTAACGTGGAAGCCTGAGGAGGCTCCCTATGTGCTCTATGCCGACGTCTTTTAGCAACCGTATACAGGCGTGATCTACCCTTAGAGCATGCAGTGGAAGATCCTCCAGGCTTCTACGGAGCTCCTCATGCGATAGTATTATCATCGGATGACTGATAGCTGTCTGTCTGGACAAGGCCCAAGAGCCCCCGATAGTCGGCGTTACTGCAATCTGAGCCCTTCCTTTGAAGAGCGAATGGATAGAGCTGCTAAGCTGTACGAGATCTCCGTGAAGCCGCTCTGTGCCTGTGAGATCGATCGTTATGCCGTAGTGATGACTATCTACTTCGTGTAGTTTTTCCGATGCTCTTGCAGCTACGAGTTCATGGTCGAGACCAACGAGTGGAGAAAATCGAAAGCACCACCGTGCCAACGTGTAGAGTGCCTCCACATCTCGTACGGGATCAAAGGGCTCCACATGTGCATCGGGGCACAATGCTCGCGCAAGAGGAAGCGGCATCTGCCTACGCACTCCAACATGCATCGCTTTGGTACAGTATCGGGATACGGTGAGCTGACTGGCTAACATACTTGTTAAGAGTATGGAGGAAGGCTCACGTTCCAAACCTTTCAAGCGTAGGCTCCTCTTGGTAACCTCTATCGACCATTGGGGGAAATACGCGCAGAGATATCGCCTCTCGCCCTTCATAATCGTTCTCCAGTCCTATGATCCAAGATGTAATCGAAGGTGCCGCTCCCTTGATTTTCTCGAGCGAGAGTTTCCAGAGAGGGAAGGGATATACAGATGGGGTAGGGGAGACGAGCCACTTCGTCGTAGAGCTGCTCGGTAGATCCAGATCCTTGTGCTGGCGTAGAAGGAGGGCTGTCGTACCGTGTGTCTTCGCAGCATGTGAAAACCTCCTCGTAGTCGTGAGTGAGATACGGGGACAATCCGAAATAACGAGCTTGACAGCGGAAGAGCGCAGAGCAGTCTCTATGCTCCACAAGGTCAACTTCTCTGTAGGTGGATTGATGAAGATACAGGAGCTCAAATAGCGAGAGGGGATTGAGAAAGGAGTTGGCCAACACCGCTTTCCAATCCACAAGATGAAGAAAGGAAATGCTTGAGCGTTGGGCCGATCCCATGAGCTAGAAGGCATCGAGGAATAAGAGTCTATCGCTCTTGCAACAAAAAAAATGGGTAGAGATAGTGGTAGAGGGTGAGTGTGTGTCGAATTATGATAAAAAAGTTCATGTATAGCACTGCAAGCCAATCCACCTGCCGGAAGCTGGGAGTCTATTTCAGGAGCATTAAAAGAGATCGCTGTATGAGGGGTGTTTTGTGGTGCCCGATGATGACGGCCTGATGCCGTGTCTCCTCGCCAAACTACACCTTGGGAGATGAGCTCTTCAGCTACTGAAGAAAAATAAGATCCCTCTCTCTGCTCATGAGCGGAGAGAGAGGCTGGTATGCGTTTGCATGAGCGAGCTTGCTGAGCAGGCATAGAAGGTCGTGGGAATAGTAGGCTTTGTAGTCTATTTCTATACTACAAATAATATGATTTTCAAGGAGAAACGTACAAGGGAAGATGTTTGCCATGCTTTTGTTTAGTTCTTTCAGGTCTTTGCATGCGGCTGGTGATTGCGCCTCTCCGCCCTCACTAGTTAATATGGGTACTAAATCAGGTTGGAAAATCTTCAGAGAGGGTGTTTCTTGTCGTTGTATATAGGCAGCGAAGGCTGAAACACTATAGGTCAATAAACTGCCTTTTTAAGCAACGGTTAGGGACGGTAGCCTCCCTGGCAGTTGGTGTGAATGGAAAGGTTATGAATCTCACAGAACGACTTCGTAAAGCTATTTTAACTTCCAAGCAGTCCAGGTACGCGATCGCGATCGGGGCCGGTATCGATCACGCAGTGTTGCGTCGTTTTGTACATGGAGAGCGAGATATCACTCTCGGAACCGCAGAGCATCTTGCTGAGTATCTCGGCCTCGAATTGGCGCAAAAGAAAACGAGGAAAAAGAAGAAGGACTGAGAAGGCAGGAGGATTACAGGTCTTCTACTCTTTCAATAGCATATATCGCGATATTGCAACTTTGTGCTTTCTGAAGAACCTCTTGAGGTTCAAGTATAATTGACCGACCAGCTTCAATCACTAAAGCGGTTAGTCTATTTTGATTCATAAGCTCGATCGTTTTAACTCCCACTGCAGGAAGATCGATGCGTAGGTCTTGAATGGTTTTCGCAAGTTTGACAAGCACACCTCCATCTCCTCGAACGCCTCCAGCCCGCATGATAGTAGCATCAGTACCTTCAACGGCCTCAACAGCGATGACCGTTTTGTTGCGCACAATCACTGATTGACCTATGTCGAGGTTGCCGATCGCCCGAGCGGCTTCCCAACCGATGCGCGTATCTTCCCTCTCAGATCGAGAGAGGTGACGTTGGGTAATAGCTCCGGGTTTCGGGACGCTCTTGTCGAGCAGCATGCTCGCCGCGATAACTTCCATTCCGCTGCTTTCGATCTCTGCAATAATTCCTCTGAGGATCGAGTCATCGTTGAAGGAGCGCAGTTTTGAGAGCATTCTGATAGCTCTCCAATCCATGCTGAATCCGGTAACGAAGTTGACTCTCTTGACGCCCCCTGCAAATGCGACCTGGCGAACACCGGAATTGGAAAGCGACTTCACGAGCTTTCCGAGCTGTCCGAGTCGAACCCAGGTGCATCGTTCGGACAATGCTTCTATCCGGGGGTCGGCTTCGTCCTTAATGGCGACAGAGACGACCGAAAGGCCACGCGCTCGAGCGTTTTCAGCTATCTCGAGAGGAAATCGTCCGTTTCCGGCAACTATGCCAAAGGGAGAGGTCAGCTCGATGGTTGGGGTGTGTGCAGTGTCCATAAATGCCTGAGAACGATAGGATTATGAGAAGGTTACGTCAAGGAGAGCGAGCTGCTACGAGGATCCACCAATCTTACCCGGGCCCTGAATCGAACCCCTTCATTCTCCAGACAAGGGGATACACAGGCGAACAAGGACAAACTCATGGCCCTCTCGGTCCTCTACATAGAATACGATCTGAACGCGCGAATGAACTTCAAGCAAGCCGCGTCTCGAATCACGTCTGTTCTTTCCCTCTCGGTTGCGACCTCGCTTGGCGAGGCGCTCGAAAAGATACGCGACGATCAGAGCTTCGATATCATTTACATCTCCAGTCGTTTTTCGCGCGATGCTTCAGCAAAGTTCATAGAGGCAGCTAAAGGCACTGAAGTCGGCTCCCATGCGGTGTTCATGTGCGTGTGCTCCGGAGTGTATTGTACCGCCAATGTGCTTGCCGATTACGCATCGATTGGATTTGAAGGATTTCTTCTCGCCCCCTATTCGGTTGAATCGTTCCACGAGACCTTCGCGATTGCAGAGAAGCTGCTCGTCTCTCATGCAAGTAGATCCGAAGATCTCGCGGTTCGCTTGCTCGTTCGCGCGACCGTCGTAAACATGGTGGATTGCGCTCGGCGTACCAGGGAATCGAAGCCACTGACGGTACCTCACGCAGAGTTGAGGCGTACTGCCGAGATCGTTCGCGCCCTACCGAAGGCAACGAGACGCAGATTCAAAGAGGCGATCAACCAACAGTTTTCCGATAGAACTTTCAAGCGCTCTCGTCGCTCGCACGAAGAGCAGGTTTCACCTAGGACTGGCAAGGTATCGAATCTCTGACAGAGCACTGAGAAAGGCCTGCTGTCCATTTCAGGTGAAAAACCTTCCAGTCCGAGCACTAGGGGAACAAATCGCCATATGAGCCTGAACTGGAACGCAGTTCGGGTTCCTGAATTTGACAATTGGGCTCGCCTCACCCAAGATCTCAAGCTACCGACACGTAGAGCAGCAGAGCGTGGGAACTCTGCTTATTGCACGAGCGTCTCTCCCACCTGAGTACACAATACATATGACAGCCATTACTTATCCACATAGATACCGACAGATAGCCTACGCTATCGGTGCGCTAGTGCTCCTAATCGCTATTCTCGCGGCCGTGAAGTTTTTTCAGATTCGCCGGGCCATGATGATGGCGCCAAAGATGGGACCTGAGGCTGTGACCACATCCACAGCAGTTCAGGGTACCTGGCGCGAGGGGTTTGATACCGTGGGTACGTTCGTGGCCGCTCAAGGGGTGACCCTGAGCACCGAACAATCAGGCACTATCTCTCAGATAGTATTCGAGTCCGGCTCGAATGTGCAGGCTGGGCAGGTGCTGATTGAGCTTGATCGCTCCGTTGAAGAAGCAAACCTTGCTGGAGCAGTGTCGCGTGCAGAGCTTGCTCGTCAGAACCTCGCCCGATCGCGCAATTTGAGGAGCCAGAGTGCCCTTTCGATCGCTAATCTCGAAGATGCCCAGTCCAAGCTTCAACAGAGCGAAGCAGAAGTGCGCTCACTTCGCGCGATTATCGAGCGTAAGACTATCAAGGCGCCTTTTACCGGCAAGGCCGGAATACGAATGGTGAATGTCGGAGAGTACGTATCGGCGGGAACGCCGTTGGTGCCTCTGCATTCGATTGATCCGATCTTCTTCAACTTCTCCGTACCTCAACAGATATTACCAGCCCTCAAGGTCAAGAGTCCGATCAGGGTGGAGATTGACGCATTTCCCGGCGAGGTATTTTCGGGGGAGGTATCCGCCATAAATCCGAATGTGAATCAGGCAACCCGGACTATTGAGATTCAGGCAGCGCTCTCGAATGCAGCTGGAAAACTACTGCCGGGTATGTTCGGTCGCGTACACCTCGATCTGGGTGCAGATGCATCGGTCTTGACGATCCCTGCATCGAGCGTCGTCTACGCGCCGTACGGCAACTTCGTTTTCGTGATCGAGCGCAAGCAAGACTCAGAAGGCAAAGAGCTTCTCTCCGTACGTCAACAGATCGTCAAGCTCGGGTCGCGCCGAGGCGATGTCGTTTCGATTGTGACAGGCCTTGCAGCAGGCGATGAGATCGTAACGACGGGAGGCTTCAAGTTGCACCCAGGGGCATCTGTGACAGTAAAGAACCAGATCGTCGCGCCCAGCGAGGAAAACCCCCAGGTCCAAGATTCATAGGACGATTGTATGAAGTTTACCGACCTCTTCATTAAGCGTCCGGTTCTGGCGATTTGCTTGAATCTTCTCATTTTGATGGCCGGCATCCAGTCTATTCAGAGCTTGAATGTCAAACAGTACCCACGTAGCGAAAGCTCGGTAGTAACTATTAAAACTACCTATGTCGGTGCTCCGGCGGATCTCGTGCGTGGCTACATCTCTACTCCGCTCGAGCGAGTCATTGCGAGCGCTGACGGTATCGATTACCTGGAGTCTGACAGTAAGCAGGGGATGAGCGAGATAACCGCCCGTCTGAGGTTGAATTACGATGTAAATGCAGCATTGACGCAGATTCAATCGAAGGTTGCCCAGGTTCGTAACGAACTACCGCCAGAAGCAGAGGCCCCGATTATAAATGTCGAGAGCGCGGATGCGCGCTTCGCATCGATGTACATCGGATTCTCGTCGAAGGATTTGGATTCCAACCAGATTACCGATTACTTGACCCGAGTCGTTCAGCCACAGATATCGGCGGTCGCCGGTGTGCAGCGCGCAGACATCCTCGGCGCAAGGACGTTCGCGATGCGCATCTGGTTGAAGCCCGAGAAGATGGCGGCACTCGGCATAAGCGCTGTCGAAGTAAGACAGGCTTTGGCGAGCAACAACTTTCTATCGGCGATCGGGAACACCAAAGGCTCCATGATCTCGGTCAATCTCGTTGCCAACACTGACCTCAAGAGCGCCGATGAGTTCAAAAAGTTGGTCGTTCGCCAGAAAGATGACACAATTGTGCGCCTCGAGGAGGTTGCGGATGTCGCTCTCGGAGCGGAGAACTACGACGAAGATATCCGCTTCGACGGTGAATCGGCGACCTTTATCGGTGTGTGGGTTCTTCCGAATGCCAATTCGCTCGATGTGATTTCGACTGTGCGCGATGTTCTGCCGGAGATTGAGCGAAATCTCCCTAGTGGTTTGAAGCTCTCTATTCCTTTTGATGCAACGGTCTACATTCGCAACTCGATCACGGAGGTTTTAAAGACCCTTACGGAAACAGTTCTCATAGTAATTCTCGTTATCTTCCTGTTCCTGGGGTCTATCCGGTCGGTTCTGGTGCCGGTGGTTGCAATACCGCTCTCTCTCATAGGTGCTACCTCCCTCATGCTCGCGTTCGGATTTACCGTAAATCTCCTGACGCTCCTCGCTATCGTACTTGCGGTGGGATTGGTCGTAGATGACGCAATCGTCATGTTGGAGAATGTCGAGCGTCACGTACGGGAGGGGATGGAGCCTGTGCCGGCAGCTATCAAGGCTGCGCGCGAGCTGTTTATCCCGATCATCGCTATGACGGTTACCTTGGCTGCCGTGTACGCCCCGATCGGTATTCAGGGGGGACTGACCGGCGCGCTGTTCAAGGAGTTTGCCCTTACGCTGGCCGGAGCGGTGGTGATTTCGGGTATCGTTGCGCTCACTCTGTCGCCGATGATGGCATCACAGATAGTACGGCGAAATGAGCGCGAAAATCGCTTTCAGATATTCGTTCATTCTTCGTTGGATCGATTGCGTGAATGGTATAGACGAACGCTTCGGACAGTTCTGAGGTATTCGCCTGCCGTAGTTGCCGCAAGTATCGGTACTGTTATTTTACTGTTTCCCTTCTATTTGATGGCGACCAAGGAGTTGGCGCCTCGAGAGGATCAGGGGATCATCTTCGGAATCGTTCAGGGTGCCCCCGATTCTACGATTGAACAGATGAGTCTCTTTACAAAGAGCGTCAGCCAGGTCTACCAAGGTGTCCCCGAGTATAGGAACTCGTTTCAGGAGACAGGGCCCGGAGGAGGGTTCTCTGGAATGGTGCTCAAGCCGTGGGGAGAGCGTGCTCGCACCGTTGAGCAGATCCTTCCCGAGGTGTGGCCGAAGGTAGCAGCGGTACCCGGCATCAGGGTGTTTCTTACCTCGCCTGCCCCGTTACCGGGCGGTAGTGATCACTCCGTAGAGTTCGTCATTTCTTCGACGGCAGAGCCTCTCGAGGTGGTTTCTTTTGCGCAACAGCTGATAGGCGCAGCGTTTCAGAGCGGCAAGTTCATGTACGCTGATACGGATCTGAAGTTTGATCTTCCCCAGGCGGAGGTCCAGATCGATAAAGACAAGGCCAATTTGATGGGGCTCTCGCTGGCCAGTATCGGTGAAGATCTCTCTGTCTACCTGAGCGGTAATTACGTCAATCGTTTCTCCATCCTTGGGAGAAGTTACAAAGTTATCCCACAGGTGAAGCGTGAAGCGAGGCTCAATCCCGAACAGCTGCTTGCACTGCACATCCGCGGGCCTCAAGGGGGTTTGATACCGCTACAAACTGTGGCATCGATCAGTGATCGAGTTCAGCCGCGTCAGCTCAATCGTTTTCAGCAGCTCAATTCCGCCAAGATTCAGGGTGCTCCCCTACCGGGCACCAGTATCGACGATGCGCTCAGGGTATTAGAGCAAAAAGCCAAGGAGATCTTACCGAACGGATACAGCGTTGATTACGCCGGTGAGTCTAGGCAGCTCCGAAAGGAGGGTAGCTCCATGACCACTACCCTCATTCTCGCCATAGTGGTCATATTCCTGGTCTTGGCAGCTCAGTTTGAGAGCTTTGTCGATCCGCTGATCATTCTTGCCGGATCTGTGCCGTTGGCTCTTGCCGGGGCCATGCTCTTTGTATTCCTCGATATGACTTCGCTTAATATCTACTCGCAGGTAGGCTTGGTGACCCTCGTAGGGCTCGTAGCGAAGAACGGTATTTTAATCGTTGAGTTCGCTAACTGTCTTCAGGAGGAGGGGCTTGCCAAGGTAGAGGCGGTTATCGAGGCGGCGGTGACCCGTTTAAGACCGATCTTGATGACCTCCGTTGCCACCGTGGTCGGTCACTTTCCATTGGTAATCGCGTCTGGAGCCGGGGCGAGCGCTCGAAACAGCATCGGCATAACGCTCGTGAGTGGAATGATTATTGGAACCGTCTTTACACTCTTTGTCGTTCCCGTTCTCTATTCCCTTATCGCTCGAACCAAGCGCCGTAAGCCTTCGCACGACGATGAGCTGCATGTATCCAGGGATGACGGCGGCGCTCCTGTGGCGGTCATGCACTGATTGAGCTCTTGGAAGGGGGCATTTTGAGCCTTTCACACGCTCGTGCTCGTGTGCCTTGTCGTGCTATACACAGCACGATGGATTGTGAAATATCGGGAGCATGTCGAGTGGGTAGGTGGATCGTATCGAGTGTGTGGCTCGTCGCATGTTCCGGATGTGTCATCGTCGGCCCTGACTATACCCCGCCGGAGACCCCCGTCTCTGAAAGCTTTGTCGGACAGGATGTTCCCGGAGCTACCGAGGGCTCGACTGTTGAAAAATGGTGGTACAGCTTCAAGGACAAGCTACTCGAAGACCTCATACTCGAGGCAGTTCACAACAACAACGATCTGGAGGCCGCTCTTGAGAGGGTGAATCAAACCCGGGCTTTGCGCCGCGAAGCGTTTCTTGGGCTCTTTCCGATCGTCACATCCTCATTCGATTACAGCAACACGCATATCCCTACTTCGACCTTTGCAGGAGGAGCGCTCCGCCTCGGCAAGACACACATCGACAACGAGGTGTATTCGGCTGGCTTCGACGCATTTTGGGAATTGGATTTGTTCGGGCGAGTTCGCCGCGGAGTGGAAGCGCGTACGGCCGATAGTGAGGCAGCGGTAGCGCAACTTCAAGATGTCGTACGGATCTTGATAGGAGACATCGCTCGCAACTACTTTCAGCTCCGTGGTCTTCAGGCGCAACTGGCAGTTGCGGAGGAAAATGCCCGCACACAGGAACAGGTTGTACGAGTTGCAGAGGCGCTCTTCAGAGGCGGACAAACCACGGAGTTCGACGTGGTTCGTGCCAAATCGCAGCTTTCTTCGACGCTTGCGTCGATCCCGATTTTAGAGGCGAACATCCAAGCGACGATGTATCGTCTGGCGGTCCTGGCCGCAAAGCAACCAGGACTCTTGAACGCACAGCTCGCGCCACCGAAGCCGATTCCAACCTACGATGGTCCGATCACTCTGGGAAAACCCGAAGAGCTTCTCAAGCGTCGTCCTGATATCCGTGCTGTTGAGCGTCAGTTGGCTTCGGCCACGGCTGGCATAGGTGTAGCGGAAGGTGATCTCTTCCCTCGACTGACCTTTACCGGCTCGATATCGTTTCAATCGCGATACTTCGACAAGTTAACGGGCGACGATAGCGATGCCTGGAATCTTGGTCCAAACCTCTCCTGGGCCGCGTTCGATTTGGGGCGTGTTTTAGCGCGAGTCGATGCCTCGGAAGCGGTAGCGCGGCAGGCACTCGCCCAATACGAACAAACAGTGCTTTTGGCTTTGGAAGACGTTGAAGGATCGCTTGCTCGTTTCAAGGGCTTCAAGCGCCGTAGAGATCATTTACAAGATGCTGTTGAGCAGTCGAATAAGGCCGTTGCTATCTCGCGTACGCAGTACGAAAACGGATTGATCGACATCTTGCCGGTCCTCGATGCACAACGCAGCGCACTCATAGCGCAGTTGAGTCTAGCAGAGAGTCAAACAGATCTTCTGACATCGCTCGTTGCTGTTTTCAAAGCAGTGGGAGGGGGCTGGGATGACGCCATTATCGAGGTGCAATCTACCCCTCCTGATAGAGGGGCACCACCGCTCACAAATGTGAACGCGGTGTCTCCATAGAGTTGAAATCGATTGGGAGCAGAGGTCACAGGTTGAAGTACGGCTGGATTACTATACTTCTTTGTACAGCCTCCTTTTGTGCAGGAAGGGTCAGTTATGCTGACGATACTCCCGAGCTATCCGGTGTTTCGTGCGAGCGCACTATTACGCGCGAGGATCTCCACTCTCTAGCGCTTCAACGCAGCCCACTTCTGGCCGAGATCGATAGTGAATATGCCGATGAGATCTCTAAGGCATTTGAAACGGAGGTGTTGATCAATCCCGAGCTTCAGGCCGAACAGGTCTACACGAGCATGCAGATTAACGGTGACAACGATCCACAGGCCAATGTATCGCTGGCCCAGCGATTGAGGTTGTCCAACTTCGGTCAAAGACAGAGAGTGGCAGCGCTCTTGCGTAAAGTCGGCGACACGCAGCGGAGCGCACAGTTGCTCGAGTTTACTCAAAAGCTCGACCTGCAATTCTATACCCTTCAAGTTTTACAGCGCTCGGAGAAGATCTTGATCGATTCGGAGCAGTTAGCCTCCAAGAAGGTAGTGTTAGTACACCAAGGAGTCGCCAAAGGGCTTTTGTCGGAGGGCGATCACAAGCTGTTCGAAGGGGAAAAGTTCCGTTTGCAAGCGCAGCGGCGTGGACTAGAGGCAAGTATCAACGCTATTCAAGGGGAGATGAGCAAAGCTGTCGGTTCGGCCTGCAGCTGGCGTGTGCAATCAGAATCGGCATTTGCCGCCATTCCAAGCGAAGAGGTGCTGGTAGCAAAGGCGCGCGAGAGCAAGCTGAGTCAAGTGGCACGAGCCGATCTGTTGCTAGGGCTCGCATCGGAACAGGTGCGCCTGGCTGAGCTTGATCGATATCCGGAGTTTGCTCCTCGCATAGTCTATCAGCACACCAACGACGGCGGCGATTTCATCGGTGCCGGTATCGCCATACCGCTCCCCTTTTTCAACCGCAACCAGGGCGATATCGGCCGAGCTCACGCGGCGTACATTGCGGCACAGCGGAAGAAGGAGCTGCTGGCCGATGGCGGCTTGGAGACACAGGTTCGTTCTCTTCGTAACGCGGCGGTTGCTGCCTTGGAGCAGGAACAGCTGTATTCGACCAAGGTCGTTCCCGCTTACGAAGCAGCTCTACGTTCACAGGAGAGGTTGTATGCCCAAGGTAAGGGCAGCGTGCTTCAAGTGTGGCAGACCTTGCGTCTGTTCAGTGAAGCTCGGAGTGAAGCTTTGACGTTATGGTTGGGAGCTGCTACGGCGCGCATGCATCTGTCGCTCCTCATAGGAGATGAGGTTTAAATGATTCGAGGACACGGGCACCTATCGCAGCGGAAAGGCTGTGGCGGATACAGGCTAGTACCGAAACTTTCGCTGCGAGAGCGGCTTGGAAGACTCCTCCTGTCGGCGTCCTGCTTCGCTCTAATGACCGCGGTCATCGGGTGCCAAGGATCTTCAGATGGGCACTCCCATGGGCACGAACATGAAGCTCTCAGCGCAGAGGATTTTGAGCGTGGTCCGCACGGAGGACGAATGCTCAGAGACGGACCCTTCGCCCTTGAGATCCAGATATTCGAGACGGGGGTACCCCATCAATTTAGAGTTTTCGGCTATCGAAACGACGAAGCTCTCGCTCCCTCTCAATTCTCTGCTGGCGTCCGGCTTTCTCGTCTGGGTGGTCGCGTCGACGAATTCGTCTTACAGCCACTCGATGGTTTTCTCACGAACACCAAAGAGGTCGAAGAACCGCACTCCTTTGATGTGATGGTAGCCGCCGAGTATGGCGGTCAGCAGCACACGTGGTCGTATGCTTCCTATGAAGGCCGGGTCGTGATGCCGTCTGACGTAGCAGCTCATTCGGGCGTTACCACTGAGCGGGCGGGGCCCCACTCAATCCGAACAGTACGCCGATCGCGCGGTAAGATTGTTCCCAGTGAGCATCGCATCGCCCATGTGATACCGCGCTTCGCAGGTGTGGTGCGCGAGGGCCGAAAGCACATCGGAGATCGCGTCGAGAAAGGCGAGATCTTGGCGATTATCGAAAGCAACCAGAGTCTTCAGCCTTTCGAGGTTCGTTCTCAGATATCAGGGACTGTGGTGAATGGACACCTGATCGTCGGTGAGTACGTGCCCGAAAATCAGTGGGTGTACATCGTCGCCGATATCTCCGAGGTCTGGGCAGACTTCTTCGTTCCGCTACGAGAGAGGGAGGATATTGCCGATGGACAAAAGGTCATCATCTCTTCCGTGACAGGTACCGGCACAAAGGAAGGGCGCGTATCGTATGTAGCTCCTTATGCCGATGAAAAATCCCAAGCTCAGCTCGTCCGGGTTGTTATTCCAAATGCAGAAGCTAGCTTTGTGCCGGGAATGTTCATTACGGGCGATATTATCGTGAGCGAAGGCCGTGTGCCGGTTGCGGTTCACCGTGCAGCTATTCAACGTTTCCGAAACTGGGATGTCGTCTTCGTTCGTGTGAATGATACCTACGAAGCGCGGCCGATTGAATTAGGTCGTTCGGATGAGGAGTGGGTCGAGGTAGTTCGAGGGGTTAGTGAGGGTGAGGAGTATGTTGTCGGTAATTCGTTCCTCATCAAAGCCGACATTCTGAAGGCGGGAGCTTCGCATGATCACTGAGCGAGAGTATTCAATAGCAGAGCGGATAGGAGTGCGGTTCATCTTCCAATTTCGCGGGAATCTCGATGTTTAACGCTATCCTGAGAGCTTCTGTTGTTCATCGTCACGCCGTGATCGTCGTCACGCTCGTTTTGGCTCTTTTTAGCGCTCTCTCTTTTAAACGCCTCATCATCGATGCTGTTCCGGACATAACAAATGTTCAGGTTCAAATTAATACCGAAGCGCCGGGCTATTCTCCCTTCGAGGCCGAGCGGCGCATCACGCAGCCGCTGGAATTGATGTTGGCAGGATTACCGGCTCTCGAATACACGCGCTCACTCTCGCGCTATGGGCTCTCTCAAGTTACCGCTGTTTTCAAAGACAGGACCGACATTTACTTCGCTCGCCAACTCATCGCACAACGAATTCAAGAGTCAAAGGAGAGGCTGCCTGTCGGCATCAATCCCTCCATGGGACCGATCGCTACGGGGCTAGGCGAGATCTTCATGTTTACTGTGGAAAACGATCCGAACTCTTCGAAGCAACACTCATTGCAAGAGCTTCGTGAAGTGCAGGATTGGGTCGTGCGGCCACAGCTCCGAACTGTGCCGGGAGTCGTCGAGATAAATTCCATCGGCGGTGCCGCCAAGCAGGTGGTGGTGACGCCGGACGTCGACAAACTGAGGGCGTACGCACTCACGCTCAACGACCTCTCTTTGGCTATCGGACGAAACAACTCCAATATAGGAGCGGGATTTGTCGAGCAGAACGGTGAACAGTTCCTGATACGAGTCCCGTCTCAAGTCGAATCTCCCTCCGAGTTGTACGACATCGTGCTCGGGGTGCATGAGGGAACTCCACTCTACCTCCGTGATGTTGCTGGTGTGGAGATCGGATCTGAGCTGCGAGCGGGAGCAGCGACGCAGAATGGCCGAGAGGTCGTACTCGGGACTGTCTTCATGTTGATGGGTGAAAACGGCCGTGCTGTATCGGAACAGGTGAGTAAGAAACTCCAAGAGATCTCGCGCTCCGTTCCAGAGGGCATTGTGGTTCAGCCCGTGTACAATCGATCGAATCTGGTGAATGCCACCATCGCTACTGTTCGAAGGAATCTCTTCGAGGGGGCTCTTTTCGTCATCGTTGTACTCTTTCTCGCTTTGGGAAATATCCGAGCGGCGCTGATTACAGCGTTAGTAATCCCGCTGTCGATGGGAGTCACGATCTTCGGAATGGCTCAAGGAAAGATCAGCGCAAACCTCATGAGCCTAGGAGCACTGGATTTCGGGCTGATCGTGGATGGTGCGGTGATCTTGGTAGAGAACTGTATCAAGCGCCTCTCTCATGCGCAGGCTCGATTAGGAAGGTTGCTTTCAAAAGAGGAGCGCCTGGAGTTGGTGTATGAAGCATCCTCAGAGGTGCGGCAGGCAACGATGTTTGGTGAATTGATCATCATGATCGTGTACGTCCCAATCCTTGCTCTCTCGGGAATTGAAGGAAAGATGTTTCACCCCATGGCGCTCACCGTACTGCTGGCGCTCGGGGCGGCTTTTGTATTCTCGCTCACCTTTGTTCCTGCTGCGGTCGCATTGTTTATCACTGGGCGCGTACGAGAGTCTGGTATGGTCATCAAACATGTCGAAGTCTCGTATGGAGCTCTGCTACAGCGCCTTGTGCGTTACCCACGCACCGTCCTTGTTGTTGCCGGCGCTTTCTTCATCTCTACACTTCTCCTCTCGAGCCGTTTGGGGGCAGAGTTTATCCCGTCACTGGACGAAGGGGACATCGCTCTGCATGCGATGCGAATACCTGGCACCTCCCTGTCACAGTCGATTGATATGCAGCACCAGCTCGAAACAGCGATTAAGAGGATCCCTGAGGTCAAAGATGTTGTG
Organism: Bdellovibrionota bacterium; assembly: GCA_044351795.1. GTDB lineage: Bacteria > Bdellovibrionota_C > UBA2361 > UBA2361 > OMII01 > OMII01. The sequence goes on from JBILFA010000066.1 coordinate 16,049, forward strand.
GCGAAGATCGGAACAGCCGAAATCGCCACAGATCCTATGCCGCCGAGTATCGCGGATGGATACGTTATCTTGAAGCCACGTACGGAGTGGAGCGATCCTCAGAAGCCCAAGGCCGAAGTAGTAGCGGAGCTCGAGGAGCTTCTGAAGGGAATTCCGGGGAATAACTACGAGTTTACCCAGCCGATTCAGATGCGCTTCAACGAGCTGATAGCGGGGGTGCGGAGCGATATCGCTGTGAAGCTCTTCGGAGATGACACGGAGATTTTGACGGAGCAAGGAGAGCTGGCCAAGACGATTCTCGAAGGGGTCAGAGGTGCGTCGGATGTAAAGCTCGAACAAACGACCGGCTTGCCGATGATTACGATTAAACCCGATCGAGCAAGGATCGGTCTTTTAGGACTGAATACGGGAGACGTTCAGGACATTGTGCGGACTGCGTACGCAGGTGAGGAGGTCAGCACCTTCTTCGAAGGGGACAGGAGATTTCCAATCGTTGTCAGGTTAAGCGACGCCGACCGTCATAATATCAAAGCCTTGTCGCACCTACCGATAGCCCTTCCGAGCTCTGCTACATCACCGGCATCGCTCGAGACAGAGCGCACGGGCTTCAAGTACGAGACACCGGAACGCCCCTATGTGGTGCTCGAAGACGTGGCAGAGATATCGATTGCCGAAGGACCGAATCAGATTAGTAGAGAGAACGGAAAGCGCCGAGTGGTCGTTACGGCTAATGTGCGGGGGCGCGATTTAGCTTCATTTGTAGAGGAGGCTCAAACAAAGCTTCAGGCTCAGCTAAAGCTCCCGGATGGATATTGGATGGGGTTGGGTGGTCAGTATGAGCACCTTATCTCAGCTCGTGCCCGTTTGATGGTGGTCGTGCCGTTGGTACTCGTCAGCGTATTCGCTCTCATCTTTGTCACGTTTCGCTCCTTGAGGTATTCGTTGTTGGTATTTTCAGGAGTTCCGTTCGCATTATCCGGAGGTGTCATCGCTCTGTGGCTCAGAGGGATACCGTTCTCGATATCGGCAGCAGTGGGCTTCATCGCGCTCTCTGGTGTCTCGGTGTTGAACGGATTGGTGCTGGTGAGTTTTACACGAAAGCTACTAGAGAGTGCGCCGAGTTCGGTCGGCGCTGTTATCGAAGGAGCAGTGTCTCGTGTGCGGCCGGTTCTCATGACGGCTCTCGTCGCCTCACTCGGTTTTGTTCCCATGGCGCTTTCGCACGGCACTGGTTCCGAAGTTCAGCGCCCACTTGCAACGGTCGTCATTGGCGGCATCATATCGTCCACTGGACTCACACTGCTGGTTCTACCTGTTCTGTTGCTTGTCTTCGCAGTACGTAGAGATTAGTGTGTTTTCGGGACGAGTGGAGACTTTTTGAACGAGCTATCGGTATGAGTGCTGCTTTGCTATCACCACGCATCTACACTCTCGGCTCGGGCACCTGTCGCATAGACGCGTCTCTTGGACAAACAAGTGCGTGTATAATAGAGGGAGAAACAACCTTCATTATAGATCTCGGATTCGGCGCGCTCGAACGACTCGAACGAGTCGGAGCTTTTGACAGCTGCGCCGAATTGCATATTCACATATCTCACAGACATACCGATCACCTCATCGGCATCTTCCCGCTCTTGCAATGCCTCGCGTGGTCGGATGATTACAGATACCTCAGCGTACGGCGTGTAGTCATTCATGCGACTGAGGAGGTGTGCAAGTTAATCGAGGATGTGCGTGCTGTGTGGGGTGTTGAGGAGAGTACTTTGGTGAACTTGTTTCGCTCCAGCGCTGGAAGGAGCTTCGAGTACCAACCGGGCCCCGATTATCAGGACTGGAGCTACTCAGTTGGCTCGATGCTAATCTCTGCCATTCACCTTCCAGGCAGTAATAATCATGGGGCGCTCTGTGAAATCGATGGAAAACGATTCGGGTTTACCGGTGATGCCACTGAGGTGAATGAGGATCTCATCACGTTTTGTAAACGCTCAGACTTCTGTGTTTTCGACTTTGGACACGTCACAAATGTGAGTGAGAGTGACGGCACACAACGGATCGACCTCCAACAAGTAGTTGAGCTTTTGGCAAAGGCGAATCCGCCGCAAGCTCGCGCTGCCCATGTATACCTTCGTCACTGGCAGCACCGACCGGTATCGCAGGCGGAACGAGCTACAGAGATAGCCCGCCTCATAGCTGAGGCGGGGGAGCTCGCCAAGCGCCGTGGCTTTACCGGCCAGTTAGCCTTGGCGCATGACTGTGAGAAAGTGACCTTCTCCTAGTTGCCCTGAATCCGGCAGCGTGTGGAGTGTTCCGGTAGAGCCGATAGGCCTTCTATAAACGCCTTGTGGTGGTTGGTGTGAAGCTGCGTGAGCTGTCTGAGGCTCCGTTTGTACTTTAAAGTAGCCAGCCTCTTCTTCACATACGTAAGAGAGTTCTCGACAGACGAATCGAGAACTCGGGCGGAAGCGGCCATTGCAGCTTGAACCGGCTCTAAGTGAAGATCGAAGCACAGCGAGGAGGGTGAGCAGCTTTGAACGATTCGATCGTGTCTCCATACGGCACGCCATGCGAGAAGATAGAGATTCTGAACCTCGGCTTTAGCGCGTGCCCTGTATCGGATGTTACGCTGAGAGCGACGCTCTCGCACGAGAAGCCGGGTGGCGCGGTTGATAGTATCGAGACGTGTGAAGAGCATGTTGTCGAGCACAAGAAGCTTGCTTGTGAGATCGCTTTCTTCGCACCGTGGGGGATCGCCTAGGAGCTCTCCTGATGGAGTCGCCGTAGGAGGTGTAATCGGTGGTGTAGCTTGCGCCGTGGCTTCCGGAGTTACCTGAGGCGTTACTTCAGGGGTGACCAAAGGCGTTGGCAAAGGAGTCGGCAGTGGAGTCGTTGATGGGGTAGGAGAAGGTGGGAGCGCTGAGCAGGACGATAGACCGATCT
>JBILFA010000064.1:0-19685 GCA_044351795.1 Bdellovibrionota bacterium
CGAGAAATTCGAGGTTTTGGTGATGGCCGAAAGATCGGATTTCGCACCAGAAGAGCATTTTTCCGCAGCCTGTTAAGGCCTTGGGTATTACGACATTTAGAGGCATGACGAAATCACGCCAACGCCCTACACCCGCGCTCGAAAGGGATACTATGACCACCAAGGATCGCAGAGAAGGGAAAGACGCCGAGGAGCTAAAGAAACTCGGCTTTGAATTCGAACCGCCCGTGGACGACTACAGCTATCAGCCTGATTCCGGAAGTCGTATCGGAGGTACTCGCGGTCGTCAAGAGTATGGGATACAGGGAGGTGTGTCATGGGAAAGCGATGCACCAGGACGAACCGAGGGGGTGCAGGACGGGCGGCCACTTGATGAAATCAACGTCGATGCCAGTGGAATATCAGAGTTTAGTGAAGAGGCCACCCACGGTGTGGAGGGTTTTGAGCGTGCGGCCCGTAAAGAGCACGCGCAAAAGATCCCTGATGAGTATCTCGAAAGCCTCATCCGGGAACGGCTTGAGCATCATGATCGCATCGATGGGCGTACGATCCGTGTGACTGTCGTGCATCCCGGAATCGTTGCTTTATCAGGGGATGTGCACTCACACTCCGAGAACTTACGAGTGGTTGAAGTAGTGTCGGCCATACCAGGCGTAGAGGCGATCGACAACCGTTTACACGTCGAAGAGTCGAGCTCTAGAGAAGCGTAGAAGCAGATCAGCTTACACGCTCTGGTGCGAATCCGAGAAAAGTCAGTATCTCATGCACGATCGCGGTTACTTCAGGCGCCCATGTGCGCGGATCGTTACGCATGGAAGTTATACCGTTCAACAATAACTTAGTGGCGTACCGTGCACCCGTTCGAACGGATTCTACGATTATTGCCTCTTCCATACTATCGTAAAAGAAGATTGCAACGTCACCGTTGCCCGCTTGTGCCTGAGTCAAGTAAGCCCGCGATACAGGATCAAGCCTCCCGGCCACGAAGTGCAGGCTCGGCGCCGTTCCCGCAATGAACCGCTCTGAAGCAACTGTGGCATGCACGTAGGCGATGTAGAGTTGTCGTAGACATTCCTCTTCACGCATCGAGAGCTCCGTAATGCTGCTCTCGGGATACCGAGAGGTAAACTCCTCTGCGCAAACATTCCAAAGATTCACCCCTCGGAACTCAGCACGTAAGAGATCGGCTGTGCTCACCCAGGAAAGCCACTTAGCACTTTGCAACACATCATCGGCGACGAGGAACGACGAGATCTCCTTACTCTTACAAGAAGCCCAATGAGCCAAGGCGCGCTGTTCCCCAATACAACGAGCGCAACTCATTACGTTTCGCCCCTCTCCGACCTTGACATCGCGGCCACATACCGCAAACGCTCCATCACAGCGAAGCTGAGTGACATCTGCCCCGCTCTTGAGCAAGTAATTTGCCACCAGGTACAGCAAGCCAGCTTCACTGTGTGTAAGACCGTAGGGCGAAAAGAGCGCAAGCTTCATAAGGCAACCACCGAAATAGGACGTTTCGTTTCGGGATCGCGATACACAAGATAGTACTCGGTATCGCTGCGACGAGATTGGGCCCCAAGACAGAGCCTCTCAGCTCTCAGCAGACCGAAGATACATTCGTGAGGGGAGGTCTCTCGGAACAGAGATTCATCCAGAGGGACCTCAATCGTAGATTCGGGGGCCAGCGTCCCCAGATGCAGCGGAACCTCTCGGCCGATAGCGACTCGAAACAGCTCCGGCTTAATCGTTTCCGTGCCTCCGTTAACCATGATGAGCGATGAGGCCACATCCGATTCCTGTACTGCTATTCCGATCGCTTTTAGAGGACTTAGCGTTTGCTGCTCCTGTTGGTCCCCGGCGAGCTGCTGCTCCTCGCCTGCATGTCGGAAAGCGGCTACAGAGTACATAGCAGAAAACTGTGGAGACACGAGCTCGACTGCGGCCTGAGAAGCAAGCAGGTTGACCCGACCTTGAGAACACGAAAGTTGTATCTCAAGACCGAACAACCCCGACGCTTCGCCGCGTAATGAGGGAAATGCGTCCTCGAGCCGTACTCCATCCGGCTGTCCTAATCTACCACCATCGAGCATGACCGAGCGCCGCTCAACCCCCTTACCGAACAGCGTCAGCATGCACGCTATTGAGTAGGGCCCGCTCGTAACTCCTGCCGAGGGGAAAAAGTGAACACGGGATTTTATAGCAGGCGTAGAGAAGCAGAATGCGAGCGATGTAACAGTATTCGACGATGAACTATCCATACGACCTCCCCGCTACCACGATGTCACACAACGATAGCTATCAAGCTCTGGGGTATCTCCGGGAATGCGCTCAAAAACCAGACATGTGAACACCGTCTGATGACGAGCGCTCAAACGGATGTACGATTGCAGGGGCCCCTTCTCCCACGCTCTATCATCTGCATCAGAAAGGAGTTCCCCTTCGAGAGCTATTAATTTACACCCGTTCGGAGGGAGGGTGAGATTCCACTCAGGCGAGCGATTTCCGTAGAACATGCGTAACGTAAGTTGGGCCGTCTCCAATCCGGCATTTACGAGAGCTATGAGATGCTCTCTCTGACCACCGACTACCAAAGGGACGAAACAACTCTCTCTCGATCGCACGACAGTCGGAGAACGTGACAGAGAAACCTGCCGGTGAAGAGCATGGCGACAAACATGCCGCGAATGAGCAGCCGACGTGAGAGCAACATGGCCATGCCTCACTCCGCCCTGCATCTTGAGAGCTCCCATGAACGGCTCGAGCTCAATAATTCCGACCTGATCGACCGGGAACTCGACTTCAACCGAATTCACTCGCACACCATCCACATCATAGATCTCGAGGCAGGAAGAAGCGCGCCCTTCAGTCCCCATGGCATCGCCTGGGGCGACCAAGAGGGTGGTCGAGAAGAAGGGCTCCCCGGCTATCCAAAAATGGCTCGTGACATCTGAAGCGCTCATTGAGGCTCTCTTTCTCCTACGCTATGTACTTTTTACCCGCCGGATGAGCGGCAGCCCAAGCAAGACGGTAGCAGAAAAACCTCTGTTTTACACCCCAGAAAGGAGCGTCGAGAAAGACGGATGCCTCGATGTGCTTATTCTAGAAGGCTCTTCGTGAAATCGAGTGGGTACCTTTGGTGCCACCCGACCGTGAGAGTAGTGTTTTCATAAGGTTCTTCCCCGCGCTGCGCCCGCCGCTCTCTGTGTAATATTTTCTGTGCCCCGAGGTCCAGAAAACATGGTCCTCCAGAGCTGGGGCTACACAGGTTGCCTACGGGACTATCTGAATTTCAGGCCCCGAGGTAATGACCGGCGAACTCTTATCGGTTGATGCCCCGGGAACCTCCGGTGCTCTCGTTACCGCTTCTTTCTTGGACGAACTCGCAGAGGGTTTCTCCACTTGAAGCTCCGGCAGGGCAGCCGAAGGCATCCCACCCCTGCTGGGCACGGACCACTCGGACTCCTCCATCTCCCACCGTTTGCGCTGCGAATCGTAGGGGTTGGTCGGAACGGTCGTGTAACCAAGATGCCGAACGGGGATGCGCTCGAGAGCACCCGGTAATGTTCCCCCTCGCAGCAGCTTGGTAAGCTCTCGGGTCTTGCCCATCTCCACACTTCCGGCAGAGAGAACCAACGACGAAGAGGGATCTATCAATCGAGCGTTCAGATATACCCTCTCTGGAGAGCTCACGTACGTGCCCACCACTACAGCAGCGAGGTTACGCTCTGGTCGTACCGCTCGAACATCTCGAGAGAGGGCGAACTCTCCCGAAGTGTCGAGGAACTGCAGTGCATCGGTATGGCGTAATTCGATCACATCGAAGCCCTTCATGGCGAGTTCGCTCATGAGCTGCTCTCCCACCATACGGCCGAAGGTGGAACTGGTGTAGAGATCATCGATGTTGACGAAGGTGGTCACACCTATCGGCCCCGGAGCCGAGCCGCGATAGTAGCGGTCTATCTGCTCTGCAAGGAGTGCCGTTTTGAAGCGCCCCGGGCCGTAATTGTCGTATTCCCTGGTCGGAATCGGCCAGTACGCGGGCATATCGTCGTAGCGCGGGCTACATCCGACCATCGCCGCGATCAGGAGCCCTCCCACCAGCGATAGCGGGTGGCATACTCTTTGAACTCTAAGTACTCTCAAGGCGAGTGTTTTGAGACTCAGCGCGGTAACACTCAAACAAAATGGAGTAACCATAGTAACCTCATGCAGATAGCTTTACACCGGAGCGCGGGATTCCCGATGAGCGCCTTTAAGCATGTCATCGTTTTGACACTAACCACCCTACTCTCCGGGTGTGCTTTTCTGGAACGCCACGTAGGTGAGTCTTGCAAAACTCGTGCTTACGTTCGAACCGACTTCGAAGCATTCATAAATCAACGCTTTAACCTTCGCAGCCCGGTGCGGATGGGGATTATTCCCTTCGTGGCCCCGGCAAACATTTCCGCTTACAACAATGAAAGCCCTGGACTGGGCAATAATTTGGCGTGGGCGGTGCACCGCGAACTACTAGGTAGCGAGGTATTTCCCATCGTAGAGGTGCTCAACCGACAAGACTGGCCGGGCAAGAAAGAGGAGTTCTTCACCGGAAACTTTGGTGCCATCACCGCCGCCCGCGACGCCAAGTACGACCTCGTGATGGTTGGCTACCTTGAGCCTTTGCACAGGCTCGACACCTGGATTATCCACACAAAGGTCATTGAGGTCGAAGCGGGAGTTACCCTTTGGTATGGAACCTCGAGAGCCTGGACTCAAAGAGCTGACATGCTGGAAGTCAGCAGCTCACTTGGACTAACGGACCGAAGACCCGACCTTCTTCACACGACCCCCCTTCTGGAGGAATCGGCGAAATGCATTGCATACGACATGCTTCACGATCCCGATGTTGATTAGGCTAGTTGCTTAAACCTCACGACTGGGCGGTCTTTCACTGATAGCGGCCCCGGCAGCCGAACAACAAACCATGAGAGCCCCACAATAACGACAAATCGTCTGTGCGCCCGATCATTCTACCCTCCAAGAGCTATGGCGAACCCGACCGTTCCTCCGTTATAGTTGTGGGACTGCTTAACGAATAGTCGAGTACGTCATATGCCTTCTTCTCTCATACGTCATCTCTTACTCGCTGTAATGCTCACCCTGGGGCCAGCCGCGAGCTTATATGCCCAGCCCAAGAGTAATGATAACGAGATCCTCCTCTCTGCATCCCTATTCCGACCGATCAACTCGGGCTCGGGATCGTTCAATGCAGATGCGGTCTACAGCTATCACTTTGACAATCCGGCCTTTGAATTAGGCCTCAGGCAGAGCTTTACGTACTCTTTCAGTGACACGGAGTCAGACGTGTGGAATGCCGTTACGGCTCCTATCGCACGCTACAATATTCTCACAGATACCATATTAGGAATTCCCAGACGCGATGAGTTCGTGCCGTTTGTCGGTGGCTTACTCGGCGCGGTATGGAATGACAACAACATGACCGGAACGATGGGACCTGAAGTGGGCTTACGCTGGTACGCTCGTGAATCTACCTTTTTACTGCTCTCGTACCGCTACGAGTGGTTCTTCGAGTCGCTCGACAACTCGGATAAGCCTCAGAGCGCGAATCACGTAGTCGCTTTGGGGATCGGTTTCAACTGGGGTGGCCGAAATCGGGCAACTGCGCCGTAACGTTTGCGTGACGAGGGACAGTCCCGTCGACTCTTGTGTTCTCCACGGCATGTAAACCATGCCTCGTTTGGTAAACGACTAAGAGCGCGTAACAAAATGCCCCTCTGATGCGGCGCGGAAAACGCGGAGAACACAGATGAAGAGTAATGACGGTACCGACCAAACTATTGCAGCGGCCACCAAGGAGCAGCGGCACTTCGGAGCCCTACACTTTAAGAGTGGAATCATGCGAGTCGTTAATCGATACGAAGGTCCTGCATCCTCCGCATTTTCCGCGCCTGCGCGTTAATTAACCAAACGGCTATGCTACCGACCAACGTTTGCTGAGGAGGAGAACCCGATCATCCGAGCCAACAGCGCCGCGCTGTGCTTACTGCGAGTAGTTAGCCTACCGCCTGCGCTTCACACCGGAATTCGCGGTGGACCTCTTTGGAGTAGCCTTTTTGGCTACAGCTTTCTTGACCGAGGCTACTTTCTTGACCCCGACTCTCTTCGCCGTAACCTTCTCGGACGAGCCCTTCTTAGCAGACGATACCTTCTTTACCGACGACCTCTTGGCTGCTGATTGCTTGACTGCTTCCTTTTTACCACCGCGCAAATCATCCAAGGTTGCCAGCACCTCCTGGGCATGGCCTTCAGGCTTGACGGAATCAAACACTCGAACCACTTTTCCAGCTTTGTCGATCACAAAGGTTTTGCGGAAGATCCCCTTGAAGCTGCGCCCCATGAACTTCTTGTCTCCGTAGACACCGTACGAACGCGCGACTGTGAAGTCCTGGTCCGAAAGGAGCGAAACCGAGAGACCGTGCTTTTTACAAAACTTGGCTTTAGAGGCATCGGTGCCACCGGAGATACCGAACACACGCGATCTACGCGCCAGAAACGCTTTGAGGTGAGCCGAGAACTCCTTGGCTTCAAGAGTACACCCGGGAGTATCATCCTTAGGGTAGAAATATAGAACGGTATAATCGCTCTTCTCTGCCCCTAAGGTATGAGAATATCCATCTTTGTCGGTCAAGGTAAACGTGGGGGCCTTATCTCCTTCCTTGATGTTCGCCATAACTATCTATGTATCTCCTTTGCCTGAATTATTTGTAGGCTCGCTACGCAGCTTTCCTCACATCAATGACTTGTAACGTGGCGCTCGGCAAAGGGCAATGAATCATCAACTAGTTACCACTATACAGATATGATTCCCTATACTGCTAGGTAACACCTAGGCACAAAGACCCCATATCGAATAGGAATCAAAGCATCGGTGGAAGTTTTATCATGGCCAATCAAGAGCTCGAGCGACCCGCATCTGTCCTTCCCTCAACGGACGTTACGACCTCCGCCAATAACCCGGAGCCGTTCGTGGACGGAGTATCCCCCACCCTCGACATCAATCAGGTACGAGAGAACATACTCAAACGTGTCGCTGAACCTGCGCATGTCGACCTGGCAGTTGAAACGCCCCCCCCGGGGACTCACTACGACGCCGTACATCATGATGGAGATCACTCAAGGAACTGCGAACCAGTGGCGGCCGAGCCGAACGAGGCGTCTTCTCTGACATCGACGACAGATGCACAAGGCCCCCAAACGGGCGGTACCCTGGTCCCAGGCTTCTTCAAACGTGAAGGCGACCTCATAATGAGATTTCAGGCGGGGCTGCGAAGACTACCCGGAGTTGAAGCTGCCTTGGCTGTAATTGAGCAGTCACTCAATTATATCAGCAAGATCTTCACACGGACTCAGGAACATCACGCAGCGGTACAACACGATCGAGCAGAGAGCGGGGCACCGGTCGGGGAGAACACAAACCACACGGCCTTCACAAACCACCCAACTTCGTCCTTCCTCACGTTCCTCGACAAGAATCCTTCATACGATCCGCTTGCAGCCTCAAAGAACTTCCACGCTGGAATAATCGAGGCGGCCAAGAGCTTGGGTGACGCCGCTCAAGAGAGCGACGAAAAGGAAAAGCAGGAGGACAAAGAGCGTCTCGCCATTGAGGAACAGCGAACGCATGCCGCAGCTGAAACAGTACGCATGATCGATAGCATGAGCGGCGCTCCGAACGGAGAGACGCAGTTCATCATCCAAAAGTTGAGCGGCCCCTTTGCATTATCGCTTGACCAAGCCATACGTTTGGCAAGGGATGCGGAGGGGCGTGAAGTCGCGCAGCACCGCTCGAAGCTTGATCGAGAATAAGCTAGCGAACGCCCAAAAGACAAAACTCCGCCTTTTCTTTTGGTTCTTGATGCTCTATCTCATCACTATGGACACACCGCCACTGGAGCTGACCTACGACCTTCCGCGCATCGCACCGTGCGAACACATCGCCGGAAATGAGAAATTCATCCGCAAGGCTTTCATATTACAAGCTTCTCACCTTACTCTCAGCGGTTCGTCCCTCATGGACATCACCCTCGACCTCGAAGATGGAGCTCCGGTAGGTGACGAAGAAGCCGCCCGCCAGCTCTTCGTAACCCTGCTCACGTCCCCGGAGAACAAGCTAAAGCAAGCCGGGGTTCGCATTCACCCGCCGGAATCAACGGATTTTGCACGCGACCTCGAAGTTATCATCGAAGGAGCTGGCAGCGAGGTTGCTTACATCACAATCCCGAAGGTTCGCACCGCACGCGAGGTACGTTGGACCCTTGGTGTGATTCGTTACCATCTTGAGAAGCGCGGCTTACGAAGAACGATACCCTTACACCTCTTGATTGAAACTCCTGAGGCCCTCTCGTGCCTGCGGGAGTTAGCAGCAATCGAGGAGGTGCAGACGCTGGATTTCGGTCTAATGGATTTCATTTCACACCTTGGCGGCGCGATACCATCGCATTGTATGAGAAGCCCGGAGCAATTCGATCACAACCTTTTGCGTAAAGTAAAGGAGGAGATCGCCCTCACCGCTCTCTGCGCTAACAAGATCCCATCACACAACGTAACCGTCGACGTGCGTCGTCCGGATCAAGCGTTCCAAGACGCGCATCGGGCGAGAACCGAGTTCGGATTCCTCCGCATGTGGAGCATTCATCCGGAACAGATCGAGCGAATCATTCACGCCATGTCGCCAGGTAAGGTCGAAGTAGCTGAAGCGCGCGAAATCCTTGCTGCTGCGAAAGCGAAGCAGTGGGGGCCGATAGAACACAACGGGCGGCTGCATGATCGAGCCTCCTACCGATATTATTGGGGCATTCTCTCTCGGAGTGGAGAGCAGGTCAGTTAAGCCTGCGGAAACCGAGACTGTAACGCAAACTGTGGCTGATAAACCCTACTATTGCGACTGATTTTTTCAAAAATCACCCGCGCAGGGTTTATTCAGAGGAGCCGGTGTCATCTTTGAGAGCAAGCTGCAGCCTCTCATTGTAGCCGACTGTATCGAGGACTGATTCTATCGCATTCTTCGGTAGTCCACGTTCTCGCGCCACCATATCAAAGCGTTTGCGCTCTACATACTCTGCCACAACCTCATGAGCGAACTCGGGAAAGAGATCTCTTACCCTCTGCACGTTTACCTCGGTCCGTTTTACCTTACTGACCGCACAGGTACCGTAGGGGCCATCGTACGGCGGAGTTCCGTCGATTAATTTCTGACGAATCGCCTCTTTGAGCTTCTGTTCCCGAGCCGCAAAAAAGGCCAATTCATGTGCTATCGGGGCAGTAAGCTCGTAACGTTGGCGACAGACACTAGCGTACTCTTGCATCAACACCGGCAGGTCGGCTGCGAGCTCCCTTCTCACCCGCTCCTCGAGCTTGGCAAGATATTCGTACAGGTACACCGAAACCTCAGCATCGAGACGCGCATATTTGATCTGCTCGTCATTCAGGGGCCGTAGTGACCAATCACTCACCTGCTGTTCCTTACTCAATTCCAATCCCAACAGGAGCTTGCAGCACGTACGCAACGTGTGATTCGGGAGATCGGGCCTCAAGTCTCGAGACATAAAGAGGGTATCTCGAATCCCTTTTAATTTAATATCGTACCGCGCAAACTGACGCTCCTCGAACGAAGCGTTATGCGCCACAATCAAGGGTGTTGCAGCGCTCATGATCGGCGCAAGCGGGACCGGGGCACCGACTGACAAAACATCAACCAGAACAACGCGGCGTTTCGATGGTATTCCGATCTGAATAAGACACAACTGTTCGTTACCGGTCTGCCAGCCACTCGTTTCCGTATCGACAGCGAGAAGTGGTTCGTCCTGTAGCTCGACAGCGGCGCGCGTCAGCTCGTCTAGGGAACGCACCCATTCAAAGTCGTATTGAGGCTCCGCGTACATCAACTTTTCCCTACAACTCTTGGCGACCGACTCCAGACTTGCTAACCTCTTGCGGCCGAAGTGTGACGTTCAAACGAGATCACGAGAGATCTCTCTGCGAAAAGCTAGCTTTCGGCCAGGATAAGCCGGACTCATGCCGAAAGGAAGGGTTTAACTAGGTCATAGCTTTGGAAAATATTCCGTATGCCGCGCCTCCTCGTTAAAATGGTACTTCCTTGGGTCATAACCCTCGGTGCTCTCTACCTTGCATTCAGGGGGATCGAGTGGGAACTCCTCCTCTCTCACCTCAAAGGAGTGGATCGCAGGCTGCTCCTTGGGGCTACCGCCCTGACGATAGTCTCATATGTGCTTCGCGCCGCCCGCTGGCCTCTCCTCTTTCCCGCTCCCAAGATGCCCCTTCTTTCGTCCTGGCGAGTTCTTATTCTCGGCTTCTTCATGAACAACATTCTACCCGCGCGAGCTGGGGAGTTGGTCCGCGCGCACATAGGGGGAAAGGTATCTGGAGAACCCCGAACCTTAGTGCTCGCGACGATTGCATCAGAGCGCCTCGCCGATGGATTGACCATTAGCGTGATGTTCACGGCTATTATTCTGCTTTCGGGGACAGGGCAGCTTGACCCCCTCTACGGCCGTAATTTGCTGTATGTAGCCTACCTGTTTGGGGCTATCGCTATGGGGGTGCTAACCGTACTGCTGCTGAGAAATCGACTCTTCAAAGCAGCAGACACACTCGCTCATCGATTGGACACCAAGGCCTGGACCTATACCTTGGGAAAGATACGGACCTTCATTGAAGGATTGAGCCCCCTGTGCATGCCGCACCGCGCAGTGATCATAGCGCTACGGTCAAGCGTGATTTGGCTGGTTGAATTAGGGGTCTTTTACTCCGTCTCGTGCGCCTTCTCGAATCCACTTTCCCTCTCTACCACGGTACTATTTCTGGTCGCGGTGAACTTCAGCTCCCTAGTTCCGGCAGCACCCGGCGGCTTTGGGGTTATCGAGCTCGTAGCGAAAAAAGTGCTCCTCTCCGTCGGGGTGGCGAGTGGTGAATTAGCTCTCAGTATGGTTTTGACACAACATATGATTCAGTATGCCGTAGTCGGCGTACCAGGGGCATTTTTGCTGGCCACTGTGCGGTCTCAGATCCACGATATGACGACCCGTGAAACCGAAGAGCTGAGAGTCATCGACAGCAGTACGATCGAAGCTCGAATGGTCTAGGTCGCGGCCGGAAAGCTACAGCTGTCAAAAGAATCAATCATCGCACAAGACGTGAGCCGGTTCTGGGGGTTTTTCTCCGTTTCAGGCGAAAAACCCTTCCGGTCAAACGACTAGCTCTCCAATTTTAATATCTCGGTATCTCCGTAATACCCTTCTCGCTGGGAAGCATTGACCACGCGTAATCTCTCAATCATATCGGCCATGCGCTTGGCATCGCTCTTGATGGCGGCGAGCGCCCCGCTAAACTTACCATCATCCTTCGGCAGCTGGTCCAATAGGTAGCAATTGAGCAAAATTGCCGACAGCGGCTGCCCGAGCTGATGTGCAGCAGTACCGGCAAGCTGTCCGACCGCCAGTTGTCGCTCTTGCGCGACTAGACGCTCCTGCATCAGCTTGAGCTCCTCGTTTTTTTGACGCAATGCTACATTTAGATCGCGCATGCGGAGGAGCGCTTTCACCCGCGCCTGCAACTCCTGATAGTTGAACGGTTTGGTAATATAGTCATCGACCCCCTCTTCGAGCGCCATGACCTTGTCTTGAATCGTATCTCGAGCAGTCAGCATGAGAACAGGGATGTAATCCCCACCGAGGTCGTGCTTCAGTCGATGGCAAACCTCGACCCCGGTCAGTGCCGGCATCATATAGTCGGCGATGACCAGATCAGGAAGTTGCTTCTCACACTCCTTGATAGCTTCTTGTCCGTCTGCCACAACGATTGGATGGTGACCTAAAATCGAGATGACACTCGCTACGATCACGCGGGTATCGGGATCATCGTCTGCAATGAGAATTCGCCGTTCTTGTTCCATAGTACCATCGAGTGTATGCACGCGGGGGTTCGACCCTCCGATACGTCACCGATTAAGATTATCTCGCAGTACTAAAAGGATCATTTTTTTACATTCAATCCCTCGAGGAGCTCTTCTCTAAGGATTGGATCCGTCTCCAGCAACAACTGGAGAAACTCTTGTAGATCGGCTCGTTGCGCCGGATCTTCCTCTATTTTAGAAGCGATCGATTCCGTAAAAAACTGGATGGCCTGCTGCTCTGACGAGAAGTTCTGCTTCGCCAATGACGGATCGAGAGCCCCCTCTGTTTTAAGGACTTCTTTTTCCTGTCGAGCCGTCCCGACAGATATCGGCTTCTCTCGCTCTTTCGAAGTTGGAACGACCTTTACCGAACGCTTTACCATGTGACTCCTCGAGAATTCTCTACCCGTGTTATGTTATCCACGACCGCCCCGTGACGTGAAACCGCCGCAGCACGCATCAGCTCTTGTAAAATCAGGCTCTTATCGCCTCCCTGATCGAACTCGAGAGCCGCCATATTGTTACGCACGGCGGCATCCTCAGGATGACGTGAAAGGTACCACCGATATAACTCTCGGGCTCGCTCAGGCTCTCCCCGCGCATCCAACAGCAAGGCGAGATTCGCCGCCGCCTCATCATACCCTTCATCCATCGTGTAGGCCTCCCTGAAAAACTTCTCGGCGCGATCCCACTCGCCTCGCAACAAAGCCACACACCCCTGTCCGTCAAGAGCCGCCGCCAGCGGCACAACATCATACGCCAAGGAAAACGACGCATCCGCCTCGTCAAACCGCTCCTCTCTCAACAGGAGAGTACCCTGATCTACTAGGTTGAGCGCTCGCTGGTACTGAGCCTCGGGAGTACGGCTCTTAATCGCACAACCCCCCATAGCAAGTAGAGACACAATCATAACGAGGGCTCGCTTTGTCAGCACACGCATTGTGTGCCCCTTGCTTCTTGCACCATGTATCATACTCATAGAGCTAACCCCTCTAGTAAGGCAGATCTCTCCGCTTCCCCCTGAACATCTATCTCGCCCTCAACAGCCAAGTCGATATGGGGAGCGATCTCCTCATGCGCAAGCACCGGCATCCGTGCCCCTCTTATCCAAAGGATATCCCTCAAATAGGCGCGAGACCGTTTGGAGCAGACCATTACCGCCCCCCCCGAAATCATCTGCGTTGCTCGTTCGTAGATCATATCGACGACATCTCCTGCCACCAACGAGCCCTTCTCTTCTGCGCGAGCCAAGGTGAGATCAAGCAAAGGACCGAGCACGATCGCGTGAATAACGCCGTTCATCGCAACACTAGCGCTCACCACTGGAGCTAGGGCACTACGTACCTCGGCCAAAAGAGCCCTCTCGTTCATACCACTGCCGTGCTCGGCAACTGTTTGTAACACGATGTCTATGTGTCGAGTGGTAATTCCCTCTCGTAAGAGGTGGCGTAGAAGGCCCGTAATCTGAGTCAGAGACAACACAGCCGGAGTCACCCCGGTGACGAGCTCAGGAACCTGCCGCTCAACGTAATCCAACGCCCGTCGAGAGGCACCATCATCGATCAGTTCGACTCGGTACTCGTCGATTGCCCGGTGAACATGAATTTCAAGTTCCTTCCATACCTGATCGGTCGCTGCTTCCTCCCGCCTAAACACCTCCATTCCACGAACCATGATGCGATACCCGCTCGTCGTCCCGCTCCACAGCGTGATAGTCGGTCTTTGGAGCACTAGTCCCCACTTGGTGAAAGCATACTCTCGAAAGCCTTCGAGACCTCGGACGACAGCCGCTATCAGAGGCATGTGTGCTGCCGCGTCTTTGGAGATCTCGATGTGGAGCGCTTGTGGAAGACTCGGCTCAAAGCTCTGCGGTGCTTCACTCTCCACGTCGCCGCTATCCTTCGGTTTCATCAACAAGGATGCGAATATCAGAAAACTCACCACAAAGAGCGCAAGGTGCGGCATGCCCGGCAGACAGCCGAGCACGAAGGCAGCGCATCCTACGAATGCCCGTGCGGCAGTGAACTGTCCAATCTGTGAAAGCAGATCACTCGAAAGTGTCGAAACATCATCGACCTGAACACGGGTCACGACGAGGCCCGCCGCGATTGAGTTGAGCAGCGACGGAATCTGGGACAACAGTCCGTCTCCAATCGTAAGCACTGTGTAACGTCGAATAGCGACATCGAAATCGAGATCGTGAATCAGAAGTCCCACCAAAAGCCCGCCGCAGATGTTTACGAACGTGACGACCAGGCCCGCGATTGCGTCTCCTTTGACGAACTTCATGGATCCGTCGAGCGCTCCGTAAAATCGGGATTCACTCTGGACATCGTTTCGCTTGCGACGTGCCGCCTCGGGATCGAGAATCCCGCTGCGAATCTCAGCATCAATCGCCATCTGCTTACCCGGCATCGCATCCAGCGTAAAACGCGCCGCTACCTCTGCAACTCTTTCTGCACCCTTGGCAACCACGATGAATTGGATCAACGTGATGAGCAGAAAGAGCACGAATCCAACAACAATACTACCCTGAATCACCACGGACCCAAAGGCCTCGACCGCCTTGCCCGCGTGGCCCGTACCTAAAACGGCACGAGTGGTGGCAAGATTGAGAGACAGCCTGAACAACGTTGCCATCAGGAGCAGCGATGGCAGCGCCGCTAGTCGTAGCGGATCTTTGATGTGGAGAGCGCCGATTACAAGGAGGAGAGCAAAGAGGAGATTTGAGCACTGAAGCACATCGAGGACCATGGCTGGCAGAGGCAATAACATGCATCCCACCGTACCGATGAATCCAAGCGGCACTATCAATTCATTGACACTCACCTGAGGAGTTTTCATCCAGGGCACCCTTCGCTCACACCGTGGGCATGGAGAGTAACGTGTGAAAGCACGCTACTCTCCCAACACCTCATCTTAGCCTATTCTCATATTGCGGATCGGAGCCATCTCGGTCTCGTGTTTCGACCGCGAGATATTAGACTCCATCGACACAACCTGCATGATCATCTGTATCTCGACCTGCTTGTTGAGTAATCCCGTGATATCCGCAGCGTTTCCAAACACTGATGTGCCGCTCAACAGGGAGGAGCCCACATCGGAGACAGCCTGCGCCGCCCGGGCCCATCCTCCCGAGCTATTGCGCGGTTCGGGGGCGTATCGATACATATTTGATCCCTGCATAGCCAGTGCATTGGAACCATCTGAGACAGGCGTAAGAGTTAGAGCACTTGACATAATATCTCTCCTTGAATTGCCACCGCTCTACGAGTCGCATTTCGCTGAACACGTCTAGTGGCGGTCACGTTGAGAAGATAATCGGCAACACACTTCGAAAGTTGCGGGCTTGGGAAAAAGGTCGAAACATTCTTAACAGGTTGCGGAAAAATGGCTTCGTAGCGAGAAATTCGAGGTTTTGGTGATGGTCGAAGATGAGAGCGTGAAAAAACCGCAGGTGTATCCGCTGCGATACATTGAGGATTTTTTCGCGCTCTCATCTTCGGCCAGCGCCGAAAGATCGGATTTCGCAGCAGAAGAGCATTTTTCCGCAGCCTGTTAAGCTCCAAAGGAAACGAGGCGAAGGTGCCAAGGTTGTTTTCCTCAGAAAACTTCAACTACCGTGACGACCACCCCGGTCTCGCGAATCTCGATCTCTCCAACCGCCAGTTGTGATTGACCGACTCGAAGATAGGCCCGAATCGGGCGAGGAACCTCAACCTCAATCATATTCCCCGGTTGTAAAGCTAAGAGGTCCTCGAATTTCATTTCAAGTTCACCCAATTCCAGTCTGACACTCGGAGCCCATGCGAACTCCTGGTCGGGCTCCTCATCAATACGCACCTTCATGCTTCCTCCTTGTACAGTCACAATCCTCGCGTTCAATCCCCGATCTGCGAATTCCAAGCGAAACTCTGAGAAATCAACCTCGGAATCCGGCCGCAACGGCACTTGTTCATCGAGGTGTCCCAACAGAGTAATTCGAACGGGACGTTTGCCGTGTGAGGGCTCTTCTACCTTCGACAGAATAGCCCAGTTGCCAACGAGCCCTACCCACAAGATTGCCCCACCTACATGGACGGCCATCGAGCGCCACTCAGGAGAAAGCACATCATCCTCCACCATGACGAAGCCTCGAAGCTCCGGCTCCTCCAGAAAACGCGAAACGGCCTGTGCGCTCCGAAGCCGCGCCACGATGCCCGCCAGCGGAGTATCGCTGGGAACTATCTGTCCTACATGAATTGCGATTCCGTTGCCGTTTGTATCTCGAAGCACACTCCATCCGGCTTTCGGCGCTCGGTCGGAATCCACCGATACCAGGGCACTATCTTGTACGTTCGGCATCACCGAGCGAGCTATGGTCCTCGCCGACACTGAGAGCGCCGCATATTCTCTCAGAGCTTCGATATTAGAGATCGACAGGCAGCTCATGGCTCTCTCGATGACGATGGACTAGCATCAGAGAGACAGCGCGAGAGCGCCTCCAGGGGCGAGAGAAGCATCAATTCCTCGAGAATACACCGCACTTTACCCTTGACGACTTCGGAAAGGGGCAACGAATCAAGATCCAGCTCCTCTACAAAACACGCTGAAGCAATCATCACTACCCACGTTTCCTTCTCGTCGGGGACCTCGGAGACCACATTACGATTCATGCTCAAGCTCCACCGGAAGAGAGAAGCGAGTGCGTTTTCGCCGACGACGACGGACCGCCGCGAATCCTGCGGCACCGCAGGCGAACGAAGCCATCACGCCACAGGCCGCTTCGGGTGATACCCATCGCACCAGGTCAGGCATCCTGAGCTTCGATTCTACCTCCGATGAAGGCGCAGGCTGCACAATAGGAATTTCGAGCGAGGTAGGTACCAAGGCCGGGGCTCGCGCTGCCAAACTCCTCAAGACCGTCACGCTTGCGGCTGGGACCCCGGCCGCTCCGGCAACCAACGCACTGATCTCTTCGTCCTTGACCCCGAATCGATCATCTATAACCAGCAATACTGAGCCGGTGCCGCCGACATCACGTTTACGACCTAAGAGGGGATCGTGCTCGGGCAGGTTGACATGTACGTGAGCCTCCAACACGCCGGTCAGGGTATTCAACGTGTCTTCAATCGACTGCGATACCGCTCTTTGGTACGAAAACCATTGCTCCTCTCGGCTCGGTACCAGACCGCTCTTCGCACTCCTAGTTCCTAGTGCGCCTCGAGACGAGAGAACGCGATGAGAATCGAGAAATGAGAGAGCTAAAACCGACTCTCCTCGAGGAACGGCGATGGCCCACCGTCCATCTGA
Source organism: Bdellovibrionota bacterium (assembly GCA_044351795.1). Classification (GTDB taxonomy): domain Bacteria; phylum Bdellovibrionota_C; class UBA2361; order UBA2361; family OMII01; genus OMII01. The sequence goes on from JBILFA010000064.1 coordinate 17,267, forward strand.
TTGCGACACCTTACTTGGTACGATATCGGTACCACTGAAGCGACTAATGACTCGATTGGCCTCAGTCTCCGAGAGGTCGTGCAGGATCTGCTCTTGGCAGGCGCTCAGTACGAAGATACCTAGTATGGATACGTATCTGATTGCGCCACGCAGGAACGACGCGAATACTGTGTATTCACGCCGCTGTCGTGGCGGCGTTCTCTTGAACGATTTTGTCGCGTAACAGATCCAATGCTCTATCATGAAGCCTCGATACCCATGATTTCGACAGCCCAGCGTGCGCCTTGGCTATCTCCGTAAAAGTGCGGTCGTGAAAATAATACTGCTCAACGATAGTTCGCTCTTTTTCGGGCAAAGTTGCTACCAAACGTCGAATTTTTTTCGACTCACGTTCGGCATCGAGAATTTTTTCGGGATTGTCGGGGGACTGCTCCACCTCTTGATTTTGTTTGTCGAAGGCACTCACTACCTTGAATGCGGCGGCGCTCTTCGTGAGAAAGGCGACCGCTGCGGCGCGCTTGGCTTCTCTACGTTTTCCGCCTGCGTCGAGGCGATCAAGTTCCAGTTCGCGCAGCTCTTGTGCACCCTCGAGCGACTTGAGCGTCCGATATGCATGCCGGGAAACTTCGCACGAGTTCCGGATATGATCGATTATCGCCCCGCGTATGCGAAGAAACGCGTAGGCTCGAAATTCGTATCCGCGCTTCGGATCAAAGCGCTCGGCCGCCTCGACCAATCCGAGAAAGCCGGCCGACATAAAATCCTCTTTCAGGATCGCCGGCAAAGCCATGGACCGCATAAGGTGACTGACCACGAGCGCAACGTACTTCTGATACTCGAGCACGAGCGCGTGCTGTTCAACGAGCCCACTCGATGTCGTCTTCTGAGCGCTCCCGTTGCCCGTACGAACACGCTTCGTAGCTGTACCTTTTGTCTTAGGCATGCCCCTACTCCCCAAAGAATTCAGGAAAGGTATTCGGTATAAAGCATGAAATGTTTCGTCTTCCCCTCGGGATTTCGGATCTTTTGAGTGGAGCACCCTAGTAACCCGTTCTCTTCGGTTTGAAATAGCATGTTTGGGTACGGTCGCACCCCCCTAAACTATCAGTCGGTCGAAGAGCAGCCCACGCCTGAATTCGTCTCGCCGACGCCTCTTCCCTCCCCTAACCGGTCCGTTAATCAGTAATAAAACGAAATCTTTTCTGAAACCCCTGCTCTAACCTGTAGCGAGGCAGGTTTGGACAAGCGATTTCACCTGCTTAGCTTTACTACCTGAAATTTTATCAGTAGGCTCCCGGCATACTGTTTTGAAGTTAACCTGCTATGAGTTATCCCAGTACAAGACTCCGCCGTCTCCGCCGCACGCCCTTCCTACGCGATATGGTTCGAGAGACCCATGTGCATGTAGAAAATCTGATCGCCCCCCTCTTCGTTGTACCGGGAGACAAAGTGCGGAGAGAGATCTCCTCGATGCCGGGCCAGTTTCAACTGAGCGTCGATACCGCGGCCGAACAGGCCTGCCGCTTGGCGAATCTGGGAATTCGTTCCGTTCTTCTCTTCGCCATTCCGGAATTCAAAGACGATGTCGGCTCCTCTGCCTGGCATCCTCAGGGGATCATTCCACAAGCTGTAAAAGCCATAAAGAAGGCCTCCCCGGACACCGTTATCATCACCGATCTATGCTTCTGCGAATATACGTCGCACGGACACTGTGGCGTCATGAAACACGGCGAACTCCAGAACGACGAGACCCTCGAAAACCTCGTCCGACAGGCCCTGGTACACGCCGAGGCCGGAGTGGATATGATAGCACCCAGCGGCATGCTGGATGGAACCATTAGGAGCCTCCGGCGAGGTCTCGATGCGCAAGGCTTTCATCAGATGCCTCTGATGAGTTACGCCGCCAAGTTCGCCTCCTCCTTTTACGGGCCGTTCCGAGAAGCAGCACAGTCCAGCCCTGAATACGGCGACCGCAAAGCGTATCAGATGGACGCTGCCAACATCAACGAAGCACTACGGGAGGTGGAGCTCGATATCGCTGAAGGGGCGGACATCGTGATGGTCAAACCGGGTCTCGCATTCCTCGATGTCGTGCGTGCCGTCAAGGACCGTTTCCAGATGCCGACAGCCGTGTACAACGTGAGTGGCGAATATGCGATGGTCAAAGCCGCTGCCCGCAATGGATGGCTCGATGAAACGCGTGTGATGCTCGAAACGCTCACGTCCATGAAACGCGCCGGTGCAGACCTGATCATTTCGTATTTCGCCGAGGCTTTTGCAGAGCTACAGCAGCGCTAGAAGCTGATGTTGGCGACAAAGGCGAGAATGATGTATGAGGATACGCAAACCTGAGGAGGACTATGGAACAGAATTCGACTACGCTCCGGCACGATTGGTCGCTCGATGAGGCTCTGGCGCT
>JBILFA010000221.1:0-19519 GCA_044351795.1 Bdellovibrionota bacterium
TTCTCACTCATCTTATCCTCCATCGTCGCTTAAACGTTGAAGGTCGCTTCTCTCATGAACGGTCATCAGGTGATACCTGTCGGTGGGAGGACGGACACGAACCAACCCCGTAGACCGGTCGATAATCGGGATGGTGTCGCCTGCATAGTCAACAAAGAGCCTCTCGCCAGCCTTGTGCTGCTGTGGCAGTCGGATCTCTTGTTGCTCACACCACGCTTCGTAAAGCTCGCAGAAACGAGAGTAACCATACCCATCCTCTGGGTGCTCTTGTCGGTATTCGGTCCACAGGAGCAGCAGCGTGACCCCCTTGCGACGTAACTCGCTGTGGAGTCGTCGGTAGTCCGGCTCGGTCTTGTGGCGTTCCTCGTCGGCTCTGGACTTCCCAAGGGCTGCCAGAAGCTCCAAATCGCCCCTGCCCATGTAGTCCTCTAGACGAACCCCTCGTTCCTTGGCGGCGGTTGCGTACTCCCATACCGTTGATGAAGATATGCGATAACTTGAAGCTATCTGTCGATTGCTGAGCCCCTGCTCCTTGAGCCTTAAAATCTCTCGTACCTTTATCACCGATAGCTCCTTTCTGGTCTTTCCCATACACGCTCGCCTCCTTTGCGATGCGTGCTGGTTTACCCCTAAAAGTCGCTTCGGTCCTACCCCGGGGCAGATCGGCACTTTCGGAATCAGTGATCGGTCATTTCGGAACAGGTGATCGGCAGTTTCGGAATCGGTGATCGGATCAAATCGGAATCAGTGATCGGTTGGCGTCGGATTTTGCACCTTTCGCGACGAAAACCCGTGAGCGATGTCGGCTATAGACGACCGCGCGGAGGCGCGGCAAAGCTAAAAAGAGAGCTCTATATCGTGGCAACACTGTTTCCACACCTCCTCATTTAATTTGAGAACTGCTCTATGTTTCGGCCACGTTTTCGGATGAACCCCTATGGATAGGAAGCAGAGCAATCTTTAGTTCCAGGGCTTCAATGAATCCCGTTTGCTGGTTGGCCTTGAGGAGCTTAAGAGCGAATTCTACGAAGCTGTATACTGTAAAGCGCGGGATGCTTCCGTGGTAAGTCTTCCGTTCTCCTTCACCTTCACGAGATTGCCAGAGCTGTATTTCAGCTGCTGCTTCTGTAAAGGCACCACTAGCAACTAATGCCATCCATCGTGCAGCTGTTAGCTCTGTTCTAGTAACGTTCTTAAACTTGCGACAGTAATCTGCCGCCTGATTTGCGTCTCCACTGCACAGCACGCCAACAATAAGAAAAGCCCACTCGATGGGATCTGGTTCGAATCCAGTGAAGTGAAACACAAAACCCAAGGGTTTGGATAATAGCTCAAGAGCAGCTTGAGGCTGACCTTCTAGGAGTGCGCAGATACCTAACCCCAGATTTGCCTCTCCCAAGTAAAAGACGTATTTGAGCGCTTCTTCGAAGAAATAGCGCGCTACAGCAACATTGCCTTGCAGTAAATTCTGATTCCCTGCACGGATAAGCGCGGTATCTGTAGCGCCTGTTATATGACGAGTAGTTACTGGAGAATCTGCAGGAACTGCAACCAAATCGCCGAACAGATCAGGCTGGACAATCTTATACCCTGGTTGCAAGTTCAACTTGAGTTGTAACCACTGAACTATTTGTGGACGGTGGTATAGTGTGTGGTTGTTATGAACGAGAGCATATCCATTATTCAGAATCTTGAGCAGGTCATCTTTCTTCTCAAGGAGTCCTGTTAGCTTCTCGACGATGTTCTTTGCATCGGCAAGGACACAGTTTTCCATATCGCGAAATCCGAATGCTCGAACAGCTTCAGTATCTTCAGTGACAAGACAAGCGCCGGCACCAGGAAGCTCAAGATGTTTGGATACGAGGATCTTCTTCATTGCCCCGCAGGTGGGAGCAAACCACGCGGTATTGAGCACCTTAGCGTACTGGGTGCCGCGAAGTGCGAGAGGTGAAAAATTGTTAGGGTCATATCCAGGATGACGGAAGTAAAGACATGGAAGATTTGTAAGCAGCGGCTCCCGTACTGATACTCTCCATATGTACTGAGAGGGAATCGGCCCGTCAAAATTTCCTACCATCAAAACCGGCACGCTCTTAAAGTATCCGTAATCGCGAAATACCTCTGGATCGATAAACATAGGCCAATAGAACAGTTGGTCTGCGATCTCGGAGAAGGCCTCTCCCATGGCGGTGTCAACGTTGGTAAAGAAGGTCTCTACCCCCCATTGTTCCATCTCTGCTGCAAAAATGGCGCGGCTGGGAGATAGGGCATCAATGCGAATGAGACCTACTCTAGGTATGTGTTGGTGGGTATTGGTATTCCGGATGGATAGCCGTCTAGTAACGGTCGATTCAATTGTCCCGTCAAACAGGACAATATCGGGCATATGCTTCTCTACTTGCTCACTATAATCACAGGACTCTCGCACTATCACCAACTCAAAATAATGACCGAGTGCTTTTACGATTTTCTGTATTAGGGGCTCTATGAGAGTCGGGGCTAGATGGTCAAATGGGGTTTGGAAGCAGAGCATGCGAGGCTTCAACGGCCGCTGCGTTGGATAAGGTCTTATCTCGACATCAATTCCGTTTTGGTCCATACGCTACTTACTAAAAGAAGGTCTCAAATGTAGCTGGTCTATAGCGATTATGAAAAGCCGTGCCAGTTTTACTGGCATCGACTTTTGATAATCGCTATAGAGATCTGAGCATCATAGTATTACCTGGGGTTTGTTCTGTAGGGGCATATATAGTCAGTACCATATCTCGGTACAACACGCTTAGGATTATCTTGCTATGAAAACGGTTCTAGTAACGGGAGGCGCAGGCTATCTCGGTTCTCACCTAGTGCGATTGCTGCTGCAGCAAGGTCATACGGTTCGCATTTTAGATGCGTTGTTTTACGGCGCTAGGGGGATTGAGGATCTAATCCTGCAAAAGAAGGTCGAGTTTTTCAATGGCGACATCTGCAATATTCGTGAGATGACGCAGGCTATTCGTGGTGTTGATGTCGTTATAGCCCTGGCCGCGATAGTTGGCGATCCAGCCTGTGCCTTGGACCAGGAAGAAACATTAAGCGTCAATTATGAGTCTACCAAAGTGTTAGTTGAGCTTTGTAATCGCTTTAGGGTCAAGCAGCTGCTGTTTGCTTCCTCATGCTCAGTGTACGGTGCGAATTCTGCGTTGGTCCTCAATGAAGGATCGGCCCTCAAGCCGGTTTCGTTGTACGCAGAGACCCGTATTATGTCAGAAGAGGTTGTAGCGCATCGTGCTGGAGCTGGACTCAGTTGGAGCATCTTGCGCTTGGCAACACTATTTGGCTGGTCAAAGCGAATGCGATTTGATTTAGCTGTGAATATTCTGACTGCGAAAGCTGCTATGGAGGGAAAGATACAGATATCAGGCGGTGAACAATGGCGACCGTTTGTTCATGTGAGAGATGCAGCAAGAGCATTTTGTGCTATGGTCGACAGCCCGCTCGAGCAGATCGATCGACAGATCTTCAATTTGGGGGGTAATCAACTCAATCACACGCTGCAAGATGTAGCCAAGCTAATTTCAGATCGCTTCCCCGGCGTTCAGGTGGATTACTCGACAACAGACAACGATAAGAGAGACTATAGAGTCTCGTTTGACAAACTGAATGCGACGCTAGGCTTTGTTCCAAGCATGTCGGTTGCAGACGGCATCAGTGAAATGCGAGCCGCCTTGGAATTAGACCAGACAATTTACAAGGATCCCATTCATTACAATGTACAGTATATATTTCGTTAATTGAGAGACATCATGCGAAGCACCTATTTACCAGTCGCTCTTCCTTGGATCGGAGAAGAAGAAAAAGAACTAGTGCTGGAAACATTAGAGACAGGATGGCTTACTACAGGCCCCAGAACTAAACAGTTTGAGGTCGAATTTGCCGAGTCAGTTGGCGCAAAATATGCGCTTGCAGTCAATTCCTGCACGGCAGCGCTCCATATAGCGTTGGCAGCTCTCGGAATCGGCCCAGGAGACGAAGTTATAATCTCGAACCTTACCTTCGCGTGTAATGCGAACGTTGTAATTCAGCTGGGAGCCAAGCCAGTCTTGGTGGATGTAGATCGCAGTACACAGCTCATGCTAGTTGATCAAGTAGCGTCAAAGTGCAACGCTAAAACTAAGGCAATCATCCCAGTTCATTTTGCGGGCTTTCCAGCGCCGCTTGATGAGCTCCACAGCCTAGCTAGTAGGCTCGGTATTCCAATTATCGAGGATGCAGCGCATGCGTCTGGTACGTTGTATCGCGGCAAGCGTGTAGGCTCTATCGAAGGCACTTTGGCGACAGCGTTCAGTTTTTACGCAATTAAGAACATGACCACCGGGGAGGGCGGGATGCTGACGTCAAACGACGCTGACTTTGTTGAGCGAGCGCGGCTGTTCTCTCTGCACGGAATGAATAGAGATGCGTGGAAGCGTTACACTGCAGAGGGCTCATGGTTCTATGAGATAGTAGTTCCAGGCTACAAATATAACATGACTGATATGCAAGCCTCCCTGGGGTTGGCCCAGTTGCGAAAGCTGCCGATGTTTAATGAGCGTCGAAGAGCCATCAGTAAGGTATATGACGAAGCATTTGGTGCAATGCAGGGTTGTATTATTCCTCATGACGATCCGCAGCATTACAGCTCTCGCCACCTGTATACCTTACTGATTGAGCCTCAACATGTTGGTATGGATCGTAATAAGTTTATTGAGCAACTCAAGGAGCGCAATATAGGCACTACAGTGCACTACGTGCCACTTCACATGCATCCTTATTACCGTGATCTCTACGGTTTTAAGCCCGATGATTTTCCGAATTCGCACTGGATTTATCAGCGTACTATTACCCTACCTCTTTATCCAAAGATGAGCGACCAAGATGTACGGGACGTAGTTGATGCAGTACAAGATGTAATCTTGAGTGCGAAGAAAGCTTAAGGAAAACCGGCAAAACCTATCGCGCAACCTATCGCGCTTCGAATAGCGTCGAGGGTTTCCCGCGTTTCCTTAACTGCTGTTTTTAGGCTTATAGATCTTCAGCAGATATTTCTGTCCGTTTCTAATGAAGTATGCTGGATACCGCTCATTATCAACGACCCTCAAGAGATTAAATTGATCCGCTAGAGGTCGGTTTATGTCCAGCGCGCTATCGGTTGGGCCGCGGCGAGGGTAGGATGTAGGTTCGCCCTCTTGAGCCACGGGGTTTATATTTGGGTAGTGCGCCAGGAAATCTAAAACTATCTTGGAAATTTCTCGTGCTTGGATATCTTTGAGTTCATCATGGAGCTCGTGCCCCTCAAGCTTGAAAGATGACTGGAGATAAATTCGTCCAGAGTCAACTGGTGTCGCTGCTTCAATCAGGGATAGGTAGAATTCACTACGTCCCTGGAGGATCTCCCACGTAAGTGGAGCAAACCCCCTTCCTTCTGGTAGCTTGCTGCCGTGGACAACGAGGTTAAGTTTATTGCGCTCAAGGAGCTGAGTTTTAAGTATGCGCCCACAGCTTAAAAGAAATAGGATGTCACCGCTTTGAATTGACTCATGCTGGTGGGTTACGTTGCATGAAAAGCCACGTAGCTGAATTTCAGCAGACAAATTCATTGCGTACGGAACATACCAACTCTGAGGATCGTCAACGAGAATTTGAATGTTCATGTGCCCTTTAATGCAGCGGCCTTTACTCCAGGATCATAGAACTGTGTCCGGGCATAGATGTCAAAAATCGACTCTAAATCTGATTGATCTAGTGATCCGAGGAGTGCGCTGTTGACGTTATCCTCCACCTCAGTCGTAGTGATCATGCCAGGTATAACGGTTGAGATTGCATCAAATGACAGGCAAAATCGCAGGGCAAGATCCACCGCTGTCTGATTCTTCGATTCGTAGATCGGCTGAAATAGGTTAACCGCCTGAACCCACCTTCGGATCTGTTCTTTAGGCCACAATTTTCTGTGGTCGCTCTCTGCAAATTCCGTGTTCTCATCCACTGTACCGCTCAAAAAGCCAAAACACAGAGGAGTACGTGCAATTATTCCCACAGATTTACTTCGAGCCAGTTCCAATAGACCGGTTTCAATAACCCTGTGATCGATGAGGTTGAAATTCGCCTGAATGACTTGCACTGGATAGTTTTGTACGAGCCACACCGCATCCTTTGGACCACGTACTGATACGCCAAACGCCTTGATCTTACCCTCGTCTCTAAAGTCTTGTAGGCAACTGAATATTTGGTCCCAATTCAAGCCATCGATGGCCGGGCTGTGTAGCTGGTAAAGATCAACATACTCGGTATTCAGTCGCTGCAGACTTTTCTCAAGGGCGCTCCTCAAATAAGCAGGGCTAAAATCCTGCGGCATATAGAATCCAGTATGCGGAAGCGATCCGCCCTTTGTGGCGATCGCAACTTTATCACGGTGCGGTCTGAGGGTCCTTCCAACGATCTCTTCCGAATGTCCATCACCGTAAAGGTCGGCGGTATCGAAAAAGGTGATTCCAAGATCTACCGCTTTCTGCAGCGCTGCTACGGATTCATCGTCATCAACAGGACCGTAAGAGGTGCCACTAAGTCCCCAAGTTCCAAAGCCTAATTCGGACACACGAATTCCTGTTTGCCCAAGAGACCTCGTCTTAACAATCTGTTTAGCTGTGTCAGTCTTCACGAAAAGTTCCTAACCAATATCAGTGGCCCAGTCAAAACAACAACCTACAACGTCTTGTCTCGCCCTCATGCGCTCATCAGCATTGTGCAGGTGAGCCCCCGAGTTAGCGTGTGCCTACGCCCAAGCTCTTCTCAGCACATTGGCTATTCCGCTCGCATCGATACCGCACCGTTTCCGTAATTCAGCCTGCTTAACATTGCCAAGCATAAATTGATCAGGAACGCCTAAGCGTGAAATCTTTGGACGTTGTGCTGCATTGATTAAATGACTGCAAACTCCGGCCCACAAGGCTCCATTAGGAAGGTGCTCTTCTACTACAATAATTTCTGAAACTGAGCGCGCGAGATCGTCAAGCAGTACCGTGTCGAGAGGTTTGACCGTATGAAACTGATAGGCAATCGGAGTGATGCCCTCCTGCAGTACCGCATTCATGGCTTGCACCACCTCTTGAACGATCTCGCCAGTGCTTATGATAGCGACCCGCGTTCCTGCTCGGATCAAGCGCGCCTTTCCGAGAATTGCAGGCTCGTCCACTGGTAGAGTGGGCTCGCCGTAGCGTCCAACACTGCAATAGGAGGGAGCATCAAGTCTAATCAGCTGCGGGAAGAGCTCTCGAAATTCTCTAGGATCTCCAGGTGCTACGACAGTCATACCTGGAAGGAGGCTCATTAAGCCCAGGTCGTCTCCCGCATGATGAGAAACGCCACTGGTCGAATACAGATATCCTCGTCCAGCACCGACTAGGACCACCGGGAGTGTAGGGTAGGCGATACAGTACCGTATCTGCTCAAAAGGCCTAGCCGTAGCAAACGATGCAATGGAATAAGCTACAGGCCGGAACCCTTCGTGTGCTAATCCAGCTGCCGTATACACCATTTGAGCCTCTGCAACGCCAACGTTAATGAAGCGTCCAGCGTGTTCAGAGTGAAATTGGTCAAATACCTGAAACCCTAAATCTCCCGTAACGAGACACACTCGCGGGTCGGTCCTGCCCACTTCTAGCAATGAATCAGCAAAGGCTCTTCTCACTTTCGCATTCCCCTAGGCAATACTCAGCTCTTTAAGCGCACGCTCAAGATCTTCAACGGATGGCGTCCGATAGTGCCACAGTACTTGATCTTCCATGAATGACACGCCCGCACCGGCTTTTGTTCTGCCTACTAGGACGGACGGTGCGCCAGCTTTGAACGGAAACTGCTTAAGAGCTTGAGTTGTATCTACAACATCTAAGCCATCGCAAATCCGCGTGCCCCAACCGAAAGCTTCAAAGCGCGCCTGAACACTCTCTAGAGAGCCCATCAATTCAGGTGAACGACCGATAGACTGAACCCCGTTATAGTCCACGACTGCGAGCACGTTATCTAGCCTGTTTACTGATGCAAACGTGACAGCTTCCCATGTGCTACCTTCGTTGCACTCTCCGTCGCTCAAGAGAGTTACAGCTCTAGCGCTGCTCCCTTTCAATTTTAATGCATAGGCAATGCCTGCGGCCATACCAAGGCCGTGCCCCAAGCTACCAGATGAGACTTCCAAGGCCGGGAGAGCATGGACACACGGGTGGCTCGGCAGTGGAGTGTCGTCCATGGCGTAACGCTCTAGCCAGGAAGCTGGAATGATGCCTCGATCAGCGAGGATCGCGTATAGCGATGTGCAGGCATGCCCTTTACTAAAGATGAAGCGGTCTCTGTCTGGATTCCGTGAGTTGTCGGCATCGATCCTTAGAAATGCGTAGAACAGAGCAATAAGGAGGTCGACGCTGCTCAATGCTCCGTTAAGGTGGCTCTCCTTGCCATAATGGGCCATCCGGACACACGCGGCGCGCAACTCTTTGCCTTTATTGCGAAAAAAAATCGGATCGATGGTATCTAAGCTCAGCATAATTGGTTCTGAAGCATATCTGAATTATTAGCTGTGCGCTAACGCTCTTTTGATGCCGACCCGCGTGCTAACGTTCTTTTGTTGCTGGAGGATGCGGACATTTCGAGACGCTGAAACCGGATCAATGGCCACAGCATCCTAGTAACTGGGTATCAGTAATCCAAGGCATCGTATGATCATTTCTCGAACCCCATATCGTCTCTCGCTGTTTGGAGGAGGAACCGACTTCCCGCACTGGTACCTAAAGCACGGTGGCTCTGTAATCGCTTCTACTATCGATAAGTATTGCTACATCTTTTGTCGTTACCTCCCACCGTTTTTTGACCATAAATATCGGGTAGTTTGGTCTAAGATCGAGAACTGTGGTTCTCTGGATGAGATTACCCATCCGGCGGTTAGGACAATCATAGAGCACCTGCAGATTGAGCCTGGCTTGGAAATTATGCACATGGGTGACCTTCCCGCACGCAGTGGAATGGGCTCTAGTTCAGCCTTTACTGTAGGGCTGTTAAAAGCGTTGTACTCGCTCAACGGCAGGATGATCAACAAGTATGATCTGGCTCTTGAAAGTATTCATATTGAGCAAGAGAAACTAAAAGAGTGCGTAGGTTCTCAGGACCAAGTATCCGCAGCTTATGGGGGATTCAATCGGATCGATTTTATGCAAAATGGGGCGATATCTGTGACCCCCATCACTATATCGAGACAGCGACTTGATGAATTGAATTCGCACCTGATGTTGTTCTTTACAGGCATCAACAGAACGTCCTCTGATGTACAGAAGGGCTTTGTGACTTCGATGGATAACAAGAAACGCCAGCTTCGCATTATGAAAGATTTGGTGGATGAGAGCATATCTATCTTGCAGAGCGATGATGACATCAAATTGTTCGGTGAGTTGTTAGTTGAGGCATGGGATACTAAAAGAACTTTCAGCCAGAGTGTCACGAACACGGAGGTGGACGGATATTTTAATAAGGCACTGGAGGCAGGTGCTATTAGTGGAAAGCTTACGGGAGCTGGCGGAGGTGGCTTCCTGCTTCTGTTCGTTCCGCCGGATAAGCGGCAATCAGTACAGCAAGCCCTGAAGGACTTAATTCATGTGCCATTTAGGTTTGAATTTTCTGGTTCGCAGGTTCTTTTTGCAGACAACAACACACAATTTCGAGCGGAAGACATAGCGCGGGTGTTCCAGCCGATTCATGAGTTTCGAGAGCTGTCGCACGAGAGCATCGGCAAGTTAGCATATCCACAACTCTCCAGATAGGCTGGTAAATCTGACAGCGATGCGATTATATGGTCTGCCTCACGCAGGTGATAGGCAGGTAGTGTTGAACAAATAGCGATACAACGCATGCCAGCGGCCTTTGCGGCTTTAATGCCGAGAGGGGCATTTTCGATCACAACGCAAAATTCTGGCTCAGTAGCAACATGGTGCGCCGCTACGATGTAGCACTCAGGCGATGGTTTGCCCGCTGAAAGGTCGTCACCAGTGATCACCACATCTAAAGACGATAGTAATTTAGAAGATGGGCCCCCAAGTAGCCGACCCCTGCTACCGCCAGATACCACCCCCACTTTGATGCCTTGATCCCGAAGGCTCGCTATGAGCTCCTCGGCGGGCTCGTACAGACTGAATTGCGCGTGTTGCTCATAGTGTGTGTTTTTTAGAGCGACAATAGATTCGACAACTAAATCGATCCTACCTTGCATGTGGAGGACGCTGGAAACGAACTCAGATGCCTTTTTACCCTCTGCCAAATAAAAGTTCTCTGCATCAAAACTAAGGTTCACAGAAGAAAAGGCGTATTGCCAAGCACGGCAGTTGTCCTCCATGGTTTTTCCGAGAACACCGTCAAAATCGAAGAGAATAGCTTTTACTTGAGACATACGGCGATTCTTATAACAGTCAGTGTAGTGGACGACCAGGTTAGATCGATACGGAGATAGGATGAATACAGATGCGCTGCTGAGCTGCTTTGGGAAGAACTCTACGTTAGACCTTAGTGAGCTGGAAGGTAAGGAGCTTTTGTTTACGGGAGGATCTGGCGTCGTAGTTTTGAACCTAGTAATGCAGATTCTACAGCACAACATTCAATTTAGTCGACTTGTTCTTTCTTATAGAACATCTTTTCCGGGGCAGATTGAGAACTATCTGGCATCTCATGGTGTAACGCTGTGTCGAGGGGACCTCAGCTCTGTTACCTTCGAGGGTAGTTTCGATTACATAGTGCACGGAGCGACATATGGGCAGCCCGGAAAGTACCTGTCGGAGAAGCTCCTCACCATTAGTCTGAATACCACAGAGCTCATACGCATTTCAGAAGGGCTGAAGGCAAACGGCACATTGTTGTACATCTCATCCTCTGATGTGTACGACGGGGTAACGTCCCTTCCAATCAAAGAAAGTGATTACGGATTGAGTCATCCATGGCATACACGTTCGGCATACTTTGAATCCAAACGCTGTGGAGAGGCAATCTGCTCTGCGATGGTGAATGCCGGTAGAAATGTCAAAGCGGTGCGCTTGGCGTTAGGATACGGACCTGGGTTCAAGATCGATGATAAGCGGGTCATGTACGAATTTGCATTCGCTGCGATTAGAAACAGAAAGATAAAGATGAAAGACCGTGGCCAGGCTTTACGGACTTACGGGCATGCGCACGATATATCGGAGATGATGTTTAATATTTTGTTGCGCGCCAAGCAGAGTTGCTACAACGTTGGTGGAAAATCGCGTTTCAGTATCCTTGAGTTGGCAAATATCATCGCTGACCGAACGGGTGCTACAGTCGAGGTCCCAGAGGTAGCATCTAGTGAAGAGCAGATTCGAAACGCTCCTGGTGACGTATGGTTGGATCTAGATCGATACTGCAACGAGTTCTCCAAGTCTGAGTTTGTATCAATTGATAGAGGAATTGTTGATGTAATTGACTGGGCAAGGATGTTGATAGAACAGCAATAAAACGGTGCGTGATTGAAATGAGTTCAAAGTTAGGTTTAGATTCATTCGCTCAGTTATTTGGAGTGTCTCAGTTGGGTCCTGCAGCGCGTCAGCTGTTGCCACAATTTGAGTTTGAGTATCGAAAGCTCTCGGAGGCAGAGCGCGATGGGGCGCTCTATGATATTCTGAAGAGAATTCACAATGATGAATTGCGTCCATCCGGTGAGTCAAGACAGGGCGATTGGGATCGAGGATGGGGTGAGAACTTGAAGGAGTATGTGGAAAGCAACCACTCTCTAGAGAAATTAGTACCCAAGTACTTTAAACTTGATCCGACCCTGCGACTAAACAATCAACTCGTTAAAGCGATAAGCCCTCATTTCGAACTCAATTTTATAAAGATTGCGCGTAGCATCGTAGCAGAAGAGTATTTTTCTGGACTCTCACAGTTGTTTGAATTCGGCTGCGGTACTGGTTACCACCTTGTGGGATTAGCTCAGCAGCTACCACATCTTAACATTTGTGGCATGGATTGGGCTCGCCCTACAGTCGAGATCATAGGTCTACTCGCTAAGCAGTATTCATTAAAACTAACTGGTAGACACTTCGATTATTTTAATCCTGATATATCATTGGATGTGCCTTCAGACAGCGGCTTCTTTACGTTTGCGTCACTGGAGCAAGTCGGCACTCGACACGACAGCTTTATTGACTTCATCTTACTCAAGAAGCCGGCAATCTGCGTACATGTAGAATGCATCAACGAGCTTTATGAGGAAGACAATTTTTTGGATTACTTAGCCATACTGTACCATAAGAAGCGTAATTACCTTTCTGGCTTTCTGTCGCGACTCCTGCAGCTACAGGAATTGGGCCGGGCCTCTGTGGTTCGGGCGCACCGGGTTAATTTTGGCAGTGCCTATCATGACGCATATTCGGTAGTGGTTTGGAAACCTTTGTAGGCACGAGAAACTCATTCTATTTCTCTGCGAGGTGCTTAAAACATGCAGACTAATTCTCTCAAGATACTTCTGATCCATATCGAGTTTCCGACGTGGTCCGCGGCATCAAAAATGGCGTATTCAACTTCGTGGGCTCTGGAGGAAGGGCTTGTTGCTCTCGGATCAGAGGTAACTTTGATTCCTGGTATTATCGAGCAGACAGCATCCGAGCTCGCTGACCACACCCCAGGGTCCTGGTTAAAGCACGCCAAAGAGATATGTCGAGGTAAGATATTCGACCAGGTCTGGATAGAAGCCTGTCATCTCAACTATGACGAAGAATTTCTCGAGTGGCTCTCCAGCTTGGCACCGATAAGAGTAGCGCTCGTGACAGAGTGCCTCAACTATGATGCTGCTGTACTCGAGGTATTTCCATACCTAGCAAAGCGAAGAGCCTTCATTCTCGCTAGAATGAAGTATTTTACTCATGCCCTTACCATTGATGAGAGAGATGCTCCTATAATTAATAGACATGGCCAGACTCGCGCTTTGTACTGGTGTCACGCAATTCCGTCCCGTTGCGTAGTCCCCAATGTTCATGCGGTGAGTAACCCATATGGCATCTTCATTGGTTCGGCTTATGGTGACCGACAGGAGTACCTGAATGATCCGATACTGATGCCTTACCTAAAGCAGCTTCCTTCTCCAGAAGATGGCACGCAGATACCAGAACTATTTGACAAACTGGGCGCGATTGTAAAAGGCAGATTGGCAATAGAGCAGCAATTCCACTCTGAGCTATATGAGACTTACATCAGTGGGGTGAGGACATTGCGTAGAGCTGCATATGACATTTGGATGGAAACATTAAGGTGTTCTGGCGCGTTGGTCTGTCTGCCACAGATAGGAAATGCATTTAGCAATCGTCCGTTCGATGGCATGGCAGCAGGTAGGCCGGTAGTACATTTTCGCCTTCCGACTAACCCCTACGCCTGTGTAATTTTTGAAGATCAGAAGGATTGGGTCCAATATTCGACTCGGGAAGAGCTTAGACAATTGTTGCCTAGAGTTATGAAGGATCCTGATTGGGCGCTACGCCTTGTTCAGAGTGGTTACGAAAAGATTCGTAAGCATCACCTCCTAGAGAAACGAATGAGTGATATTCAAAGGTGGTTGACTCAGGGAGTCCAAGTCTCACCTATAGGTGGGCCGATTATCTCCGATGAAGATCAACTACAAGCCATGAAGACGGCTAATGGAGGGTACAACGACCAGTCGTTTTGATTGACTACGCACTCTTGGGATTATCTGATGGAGCCTAACAAATACAGCTCGTTGGTTGCCGAAATTAGGAGTGAGATATCTTCGTATTTCTCCTCCATGGATCCAGCAAGCTTCTGTATCTATGGCCTAGGCGATCTGTCTGTAGAGATAGCGCAGCAGCTGTCAAGCAACAACACAAGTTGCCTTCTAGTGGCCGATGACATCCAGCAAACTTTCTTCAAAGGTTGGCCGGTAGTGGATTCAGGGCACATTCCTGATCATGTTGCCACGATTGTAGTAGTGTGCAGGCAGGAGAGGTTTAAGCTGATAAGAGCCGAAATACTAGAGCGCTTGAAGAAGCCCAAGGACATTCAACATTTTTATCCGAAAGCACTGCGAGGCCCAGAAGGCAGCGCCCCCTCTCTAGACTGGCTACGGGCGAGGCGTTTGATCAAACGCTCCGACCTGGTGAGCTTTGACGTATTCGGCACTCTAATCATACGAAACTTGTTTCGAGACGATGCCCCGTATCGAATTGTAGATGCCGCTCTTTCAAGTAGAGGGGAGCGTGGATTTCTCGAAGCACGAAAATCTTCTGAAGGCTCGTTTGTTTTTGACGATCCTAAGGGACTTACAATCAGGGGGTACTATTCCCGAATTATGCGCGAGGAACCAAGATTTCGGCGCGCTCTGCGTACGATCCCTTCCGAGTATGAAATAGACCGCAGATTCTGGAGCGTCAGTCAGGACAATATCGATCTGCTGATGTACGCGTTGAAGATCGGCAAAAAGGTCATTCTTTTGAGTGATACTTTCTACACAGAAGCACAAATCTCGTCGTACCTTGCTCAAGTTATACCTAAGACTGTTCGTATCTTTACCTCCTCCAAATTGGGTAGATCAAAGGCATCCGGCGATGCCTTTACTTATCTAAGGAAAAAATATTGTGGTAAACTAGTTCATATTGGTGATTCATGGCACGCAGACGTTGTAAGCGCGAGACGCAGCGGGTTTTCTACGATCCATGTGCAAAATCCGACAGACTCCACGTTTTACCCAGATTCAGAGAAAGTAAAGGCCCTTCGCCGCAATACCATAGATGAATACGTATTATCGACCTTGTATCGTCAGAGGCAGAGGAGCAAGAATTCGTATGCCCTTCATTCAGAGAAAGAGCTGGCTACTGTAATGTTCTCGCCGGTCCTATTTAATTTCTGCAATTGGCTGGAGCTCAGAATCAAAGAAGAGCGAATTGATAACCTGCTCTTCTGCGCCAGAGAGGGCTACTTCTTGCAAAGGCTTTTTAATGTCTATGTAAAACTCAAGGGCGAACAGCGCTTACTTAAGAAGCAGTCGTACTTGAAATGTTCGCGTAACATCGCGTTACTCGCAGGAATTCAGAGTAGAGATGACATTTACGATGTCTTTCGTCTTCACCGATACGAAGGGAGCTTGTACAATCTACTACGACATCGCTTTAGACTTCCAGCGCGGAGTCTAAACGAAACGTTGCAAGGCGTTCATCTAGATTCACGAGTGCAAGCATTTGACGACTACCTAGTCCCGTTTGAAGATCAAATTCTCTTAGAGGCACGACGGTTACGTAATAATTATGGCCGATATCTGAAAACTCTTGTAAAAAGTCCTAAAGAGCGTGTGGCGATTGTCGATCAGGGTGTCTCGGGCACCGTCCAGAAGTTTATAGATTCAATGGTCGTCAACGAAGTATTTGGTGCGTATGTATGCCATTTCGCACACAATCCACTTAAGAATAGAAACTTTCTGGGGATGCTTGAGGGGCGCAAGAGTTCGTTTCTGAAGGTTAGTCATATTTTCGAGTCAGTTTTGACATCCCCTACGGGCTCTTACGTGTGGTGTAACGATAGGGCGCAGTTCATCACGGGGACTAAATTTACGAACCAGAGGAACTTTGGATTCCGGCAGCGAGTTGTCGAGCAAGTAACTTCAGACTTTAAGCTGTTTGTCTCGCAGCAAAAAATTGAAAGGCCGAATCAGGATTTCTGGGTTAATCCGCAAATCATAGAGAGAGTATTTGAGGGTATCGCAGCAGGAGAGATTGTTTTTGGAGATGCAATATCAGATGCGCTGTATTTTGATAACGAATTAGTTAGGCCACTATCTGAGCATAAAATAAAATGATTGAAGAAAAAGTCGCAGAGTTTATTAAAAATTTCTCTCCACAAGATAAATATACTTTCTTCGGCTTAAGCCCTGAGTTGGTGTACTTTTTGAGCATTCTCAAGAAAAACTCGGTACTCATTGAGGCAACAGCATTTTCTGATCTTGATCTGAAAGACTCAGGTGTTAGTAGTTTGAGCAAGCACTTGCGTAGGGTCACCGACGTTGTAGGGCAGCGTGAGCTTGTCAACTACGAGAGTATTCTACTGGTGCGTCCAGACGAAATTGATCCCGATTCTAAGATCATAGTTACAAGTGACATGTACCGACGCGAAATCTTCCAACTTTTGGAGTCGAAAGGCCTGAAGCGAGATGTTCATTATTGTCTATACAAGGACGCTCTTGCCTACTGGACCTATGGATTACATCGACGATCCTATATTCATCGGGTTGATCAGTTTGTGACTTCACGGTGTACGCTCAATTGCACGTACTGCAATATGTATATACCGTATTTTGAAAAGCCCAAGGATAGATCCTTTGAGCAGCTTAAGGGGGAAGCAGATCTGTTTTTCTCGAAAATTGACACTCTTGGAATCTTCCACATAGTTGGTGGAGAGCCCCTTCTAAATAAAGATATAGAGAAGTATGTAGAATATCTGGGCTCGACCTACTATGGCAGCAAATTTCATAACTTCTGGATTACATCTAACGGGACGGTTGCCCCATCTTCTGAACTGGTGGAGTTACTTAACAAGTATCAAGTGTTTATTTCTGTAACGGACTACTCGCAGGTATTGCCGCACATAGCTAGGAAAACCAAGCGTGCTCTGAGCCTATACGACGACCATCACATTAATCACCTACACAATCGAGAGAAGAGCTGGATTGACTTTGGAGACCCGCGCAAAGCGTATGTTACCGATGAAACTAAGCTTAAGAGACACTTTCAGAAGTGCACAGTGCCATTTCGTGGCTTAGCCAATGACCGCTTCTATTACTGCAACTTGTCAGTAGGGGCTGATGAAAGTGGAGCTAAGCCGGCCCGTGATGGCGATTATTTGACGATGTCTCCTACCTTGTCGGCGCTTGAGATGGTCTGGTTTGATTTGGGTAACGTTCCGAGGGGCTACGTAGCGTTATGCGAAGGTTGCGCAGGTTGTAATACAGGGATCGGTGAAGAAGTGCCAGCGGGGGCTTCACAAGGATTGCGACCGTTGTCGTAACGAGCTATAGCGATTCATGGCATAAGGCATTCCAGTTTTGCTGGCGTGCATTTTTCAGAATCGCTCAATACATTTCGGAGGTAGGATGTCTTTGGAAGTGATTTCGACGAAGTTGGATGGGGTTAAATTAATTAAACCTACGAGTATGTTTGAAGACTTTCGAGGGTTTTATGTAGAGACCTATAACAAAGAAGAGTACCAGAAAGCTGGTATCTCGCCCGAGTTTGTTCAGGATGATTTTTCCTGTTCTTCGCGACATGTGCTCCGTGGGATCCATGGAGATGGATTGACCACTAAGCTAATTCAATGTATGTGGGGAAAATTTTACATAGTCATTGTCAACAATGACCCACAATCGCCCCAGTTTAAGCAATGGGATGCGTTTACTTTGTCAGAGCACAATCGCCTACAAGTGCTGGTACCTCCTCGGCACGGTGTGGGGCATCTGATACTGAGCGAACAGGCGATTTTTTCCTATAAACAATCCACATATTACGATCGTGCGTCGCAGTTTACGCTCAAATGGGATGATCCGAGCCTGAATATCTGGTGGCCCATAGGTAATCCAATCTTGTCTCGACGAGATTCAGGACTGGATTAAAGTGTGCTATCGCTCTAGAAGAACTCTTGTGCCAAGCGGTAAGACTCCGGAGTGCCGATATCAATAAATCGCACCGCGTTTGCAGTATATCCGAATATTCCTCGAGAGACCCAAACAGGAAATATTTCACTCTCAAGAGAGACTTGTTGTTTGGCCGGGATCGTAAGCAGCATCTCTGCGGATAGTAGATATGCCCCGGCGTTAATGAGACCGGCGCCTTTCAACTGCCCCTTTTCAATGAAAGATTGAATCCGATGATTTGAATCGATTGTTACGGCACCATATCTCGCACAGTCTTCCACTTTCGTCAGGAGTATTGATGCTTTTGAGCCTTTCTCCCTATGGAATTGAAGAAATGGCTCGAATGAGAAATCACAATATGAGTCTCCATTAAGAACTAGCAAGTCACCATCTGTAATCTTTTCGGCCGCGAGTCGCAGGGCTCCGCCGGTGCCGAGGGGGCTTTTTTCACGTGAGTAATTGATCTCGAGAGTGCCATAACTGTTACCGAGCAGCGCCTCCACTTGATCCCCCATATAACCCGTACACATAAGCACTCTGTGGATCCCGAATTTTTGGAGCTGGTGAAGGATGAAATTAATAAAAGGACGACCTGCAACTTCAGCTAGCACTTTCGGTCGATCTGTAACGCTGGCACGCAGACGTGTGCCGAGACCTCCTGCTAAAATGAGAGCGGTAATAGTAGCTGGCATGACTATACGTTGCGCAACGGGGAGCGCTTTAACATTGAATATCCCTTGATCAGCTCCATGATCCCGTCTCGAAGAGACCTTTTTGCTGAAAAACCCGCGTCAGCTAGCCGCTGATTTGAGACTATATAATTTCGCTTGTCTGGATCGGAACCTAACTCAGAAAAGTGGATAAAAAAGTTGGGGACACATTTCTGGATCTCAAGAGCTAGCTCCTCTTTCGAGACGTTAGCCTGATCTAAGCCAACGTTGTAAGGGCGACCCGACATTCTTTCATATGATTCAATACAGTGAACAAAACAATCTGCCACATCCCTAATATGTACGAAATTGCGTTTAAAATCCTTCTCAAAAACGACAATGTAACCCTCGGTCACCGCCATGTAGGTAAAATGATTTACCAATAGATCAAGCCTCATTCGTGGCGAGAGACCGAACACGGTTGCCAATCGGAGAGTGATAGAGTTACCCGAATCGAGGACTGCCTTCTCTGCGTCAACCTTGGTTCGGCCGTACAACGATATTGGTTGTAGCTCAGTTTCCTCTGTACAATACTGCTCCCCAGACTTAGTCCCATACCCACTGTTTGTAGTTGGGTATATCAGCATCTGATCCTTGCTCTTCAAGCGGGTGATAAGTTCAATCGCCTCGAAGTTGACCGTCTTTGCCATCCATGGATCCCGATCGCATGCAGGGGCTCCGACCATTGCTGCTAAAGGGATAACAACATCTGCGGTCTTCATTAGTTTTGAGACGAGACTTTCATCTCTAATGTCGCCAAAGATGAATTCAAAGCGAGGATTGGCACAGAGGTGGAACAGACTGTGCTGCCCGAACAGAAGTGTATCGCATACAGTCACCGCATAGCCCTCTGTCAAAAGCCGTTCTGTTAGTATCGAACCCAAATATCCTGCTCCGCCTGTGATAAGAATCTTTTTGCTCATAGTGCACCGTAAAATATAGAGGTTATTCGTGTAATCGAGCGGATAGCAAAGGGCGCTCAAAGGCCATAATTCTGTGTATTAAGCGATAGCATGCCTTATAAACCCTGCGCGAGTGATTTTTGAAAAAAAATCACTCGCAATAGCAGGGCGAGCGCAATCTTGGCCGGGCCCATTTGCGCCGTAAAAGACAAAAAACA
>JBILFA010000157.1:0-6314 GCA_044351795.1 Bdellovibrionota bacterium
TCAGCTCCGCCGTATTGCTCCTCACCCTGCGTTGATGGTTCATTCATACCTGAGCGTATGCCACGAACTCGGAATTATAGATACAGAATAACGCCGTGATCGTACGTAGAACAAAGAGGACTTGTGGGTAATAGTCAGTTCCGCGCCTCCGCGTTACATAACCCGAATATTCGGACACGGAAGAACTTAGTTGCTTACCGAGCGAGGCATGGTTAGCATCCTGTGGAGAACACAAGCGTGGACGGGACTGTTGCCCGTCACGCAAACGATCTACACATCGCCAACAATCGATGCTGCCGAACTCGCGCTTCTCGAGCTCGAGGAAACATGGGGCAAGAAATATCCGATGTCGGTAGCATCATGGAAAGCCAACTGGGATCTGCTTACCGCGTTCTACAAGTATCCGGTGGAGATGCGAAAGACCATCTCCACGACCAACGCGATCGAGGGGCTCAATGCTCAATTGCGAAAAAACACCTCCAATCGGAAGGTGTTCCCGAACGATGAGGCAGTGATAAAAATCCTATTCCTGAATATTGAAAATTTCACTGAGAAATGGACGAAGCGTCAGGGGTGGGATAAGTTAATGAATCAGCTTTCGATCATGTTCCCGGAGCGTCTGACTCCAGCCATGATCGGTGAGCTCTAAAATGGGCAGTGTACTCAGACGCTCTCGCGCCATACACACTTCCCGTTACAGTCTCACTACTCGTCGCCCCGACGACCCTCCCAGGCGAAATTAACTATGGATGGAGTTCGGTTCAAAAGGGGCCGATTAAGTGGCTTCCCCCCGTCGGATCGAACGCTTTTGTACCTAAACGATAAGCCTGTTGAGGAAGTGATCTGCAGTGTGCGAGAGCGGCGTTTGACGCCCCGATCAGGTCCATCTGTCGTTAACAAAAGCGTGACTGAGCATGTGGACTCCACCCCTCCTGCATCACGACAACGTGCTCCCTCAAAGCGCACATCAAGGAGCTTGGTGCCTCCCCCACCGGAGGGCTTGTAAGTCTCGCGCGTTACGACCAGCCCCTCATTATCGTCTCTGTTGATAGCGATTGAGCCGCGTGAGGTTGATAGCCATAACTCCTGTTTTTGCGACGGAACCCCCTTTACCCATGGAAAGTATTTAGCATACCAATACTCCATGTCTCCGAATCGGATATTGAGTAGCTTGGGTTTTTTCGGAGTTTCCGACCCACGCGGGGAAAACCATATCCAGTACTCAATATAATCCCTTGAGGTGAATGTGTGCGGCTCTGCCTCCGAAGCAGACATACAGGTCATTAGTAGTGCAATCACTGAAATAATACTAACAGCCCCGTTCTTCATACTACGCTGTCCTCCGACTCTCTTATCGCGACGAGCCCTTTCCATAGAACTATCCCTGAACTATACCACTCTGAAATCATCACAGCAGCCGAAAATATTTCTATTGCTCACACCTCTCTACGATGCGCTCAATTTCTAAGAAGATCTATTGCGATCTTATAAGTAGTTGATTGGTGGTTTGCAGTAGTATGGCGTTTGCCTGATATGCGTTGGGGGATGAGAATGTAGTGAGAACTGAGCTACTCGACGTCAAATCCGCGGAGGTGCTTTATAGCTGCATCGATGTCGCCCATCGCGCTCTTAGACAGCGGATTACCAACCTTTGACACTCGGCTCTTGTCGATGCTTCTTAGCTGATCCACCAGCGCCACTGAGTCATTCTTAAGCGCACCATCACCTTTCTTAATAATCGGATACAACCTGCCGTTTAGACGAGTTGATGTTAGCGGCACAATCACAAGCATGTCATAGCGAGCATTCATAACTGAAGCTTCACTACTGACCACCACGCACGGGCGACGCCCTGCCTGCTCGTGAGTAAGTGTTGGGGGAAGCTCAACAACAACGACTGAACCGCGCTTAACTAACGACCCTCGACCCATCCAATACCCTTTTCCCAATGCACAGGGGTCATTGCGCTATCATCCAAAAGATCATCAACATCATCCGAAGCAGTAGCCTCGAACCAATCCTCTAAACCTGCCTCAAAGCAATGCTGCAGTGCAGGATTTCTCTCAATGATATCCATAATAATCTCATCATCGGCGGGTGTGTGACTACCCCTCATGACCGCAGCCTGAAGCGGAGCCCATTCGTAGCTAATTTTTCCGTATAGCTCCGTCTTGGTCCACGGTAGCTCACGATGAGTCTGCTCCGACAGAGCACCTGCACCAAGATCGCGACCTTGCCTGAGAATGCGCTGGATGATCTCACGCTCAGTAGCACTAAACACCGCAAGATCCGCTTTCCATCCTATCACTGGTTTGACCAAATGACTCCGAGCTGACCTCTCAAGATGGCTTTCGTACGTTCTAAAAAAAGAGAGACGATCGAAAAAGAGATTCTGGTCGCCTATCTCACTTTCAATCTCCTACGAGTAACGATGCATGAAACAGCAACGGCTCTGGGGGTTCCTCCTGATCGCATGAGCTTTACTGCAACCATCTCTCTTGTACGCGCATATGCGCCCTTACTGGCAGCAGCAAAGACCAAAGAAGACCAGGAAAAAATCCTCCAACGATTCCAGACGAACATGTTTCAAAGCAAATTACCCGTGCGCCGAAAAGAGCGCTCTTATCCTCGCGTCATCAAATATCCAAGAGATAAATATCCCGCAGCAGGAATCGTGCAAAAGAGTCAAGAGGGAGAAAGGTAAGTGACATTCTAGCCCCGGTACAGGGGAAAATAGTATCCCCGGTACAGGGAGAAAAGCTGGTCAGGACTAATCTGCGGCTTTCTCGGGGACGAGCGACCAGTGCCCCGACAAACCGGAGTCATCCACTTCGCGCTATTCCCTTACCACAGGATTCGTCTCCACAGGGCAAACGAAACTTCTCGTGGGAAGACTCTTCGCCCTCTTGTTTGCGATGGCACCCTTTCTACCTACCCGTTCAAGAACGGGCTGAGGATTTGCACCCTGGACACCCGGTAGGAGTCGCGCGCCACGGATGACCACGGCACGCACTGCTTTGATGAGCTTCCTCAAACTGGTACTAGAGGCAGAGGCAACGGTACTGAAGCTGGTGTCGACACAGGTAGTCCCAGCCTGGCAACTGACGACGAGTTCAGGAAACAGCTCAGCGGATGCAACAAAGGCTGCGTGATTAGACTCGACGCCCTCCAAGAGCTTATCGAGCGTGGCAGCGATTCGCTGTTGTTTTTGTTTTGGGAACTTCTTGGCCAACCGCAGGTATTTGTTCGCCTGCGCATTGGCGAGCGTGACGAGGTCCTGCGCCGCCTCCGAATAAGCGAATATCTGTTGAACTCGGCTCTCCGCCGAGCACGTTGAGGGTTGGTCCGCTACCGACACGGCAGCCACGTCGGGGATCGCTTCAGAGGTCGAAACGATAAGGGACGGTGTCAGAAACGCGAGATCGGCCCGATCAAAGGATATTCGGTATGTACCCTGCGGTACGTTGTTGAAGGTATACACCCCATTCGAGTCTGTCAGGGTAACCCGGGAGGTTCCCGTATCTGTGCCAGCATTTAGCTGCGAAAGGTAGACAGGCACATCCGCCACCCCTGCTGAAGAGCTCCTGACCAGGGGCGCAGATATTCCTCCATCTCCGTTGCGCACCGCTCCTGAGATTGAGCCAGGGGCACCAGGGGGAGGAGTCGGGCGAGGTGTCGGAGTTATAAGCGAGGTATCCTCAATCACAACAGCAGACGTAAATGAGGCGCCTGCCCCGGCACTTATTCCCGAAACTGTTCGGAGTGTTGGTGCAAGGTAAAGACGGAAACGGTCCCCTGCGGGGTAGACCTCGATATACGGGTTGGTTTCTGCCCCAGGCAAGGGAAGTGTGGCGATATCGAAGATCGGCTGCCCTTCGTTTTTGGACGGACCACTTACTAACCGGGTGATTCCCAACTGTGTAAGATAGGCCACCGTTCCGTCTGTAGATGTCACTGTAAGAGTTTTGAAGCCAAAGAATTCTTCGACCGACAATCCTGAACAAGATCCCCGGGAAGAGCTGCTCCCGATCGTCAGATTAGCGACGGTCACAATCGTTGCATTTGATAGACTCGGATCAACCTTGAAGAGCTGAGTACCTGAACAGAAGTAGAGCATGGATCTGGAGTCGTCCCGCAGGTGCTTAAGGAATCCTACCCCTGCCAGCGGAGCCCCTGGCGCCGTTAGGAATGCTGTAAACTGACTGCCGTCACGTCGCATCGTATAGATCGTTCCAGCTGCGGTCGAGACCGCAACGGTATCCAGATCGTCATCCACTGTGAGTCCCGTAAGCTTTGTCTCGCCGGCAAGCGCACCTATGGCCGCACTTGGAATCGTCGCCACTGTCTCGACGTTCGATCCGTCATAGTTCATCCGCAGGATTCGTCCAGCTGAGGTATCCGTCCAGTACAGTTTATTGAGTGCTGGCGAGTGCCGGACGGTTCCCGGACAACCAATTGACGCGCCTGATGCGATCTCGGTGTTCGAAAGGAACTGCTCAGTCTTTCGAATGTAGTTAAGAGCTGGTGTCGTCGAGCAGGAAGAGTAAACGAGTCGCACCAGAGCTGGGTTTTTTGTAGGCGATGGTCTGGCTGTCGGGGTAGCGCTAGGGACGGCAGTTGGTTGCGAGGTACCAGTTGGCGGTAAGGTACCAGTCGCCGTTGGTGTCGAAGTCGGTGTCGAAGTCGGTGTCGAAGTCGGTGTCGTCGTTGCTCCAGAAGGCACTGTGATAGTCGGCGTAGCCGTCGCTGTAGAAGTCGGCGTAGCCGTTGCTGTAGGAGTCGGTGTGCTAGTCGAGGTCGAGGTCGAGGTCGGAGTTGCCGTCGCGGTCGAGGTCGGTGTCGGTGTCGCGTCGGCGGTCGTGTAATTGGTGATGATGTCGAAGCCCGTCTTGCTCGAGAGATCCGTAACAGAAGTGCCATCTAAGTTCGATTGCTTGAGACCGATTCCGCCGGTGGGATCCCCGAGAAAGAACAGTTTGTTCAGCGTGTAATCAAAGCTTATGCCTTGGACCTTTGTCGCGTTTGAACCGTATACGAGCGTTTCAACGGAAGAGCCATCGAGGTTTGCGCGCCGGATGGTATTGGCGCTCGTGTTGGACCAGTAGATTTTACCCCCCTCGATGAAGAGAAACCCGATGTCGATTCCGCCAGAATCACTAATGAGCGAGGTGGGGTTTGTACCGTCCAGCTCGGCCCTCATAATCTCGCCGAACCCGCCCCAGTAAATTTTTGAGCTACCAGCATCAATCGCGATGCCTCGCGGCGCCGAAACGCCCAGGACGATGTCCTCAATGTCGGTGCCGTCGAGATTCGCTCTCCTGATTTGGGCGTTCATGTTGTCAGTCCAAATCATTTTCGGAGGGGACGTTACGCGATCAACCACAAGATCCACGACTGAATCTCCGGCGTCAGCTATGAGGGTTTCGGTCCCAGTCCCATCTCTGTTCGTCCGCAGAATCGCATCTCCGGTCCCGATGAAGTACAACTTCTGAGAGGGCGAATCATAGAACATTCCCGTCGTAGCGCCTGAGACAAGGGTTGTCTCGCCGGTCCCATCGGGATTCAGTCGGGCAATGTTGGTTCCGTCTGCAACCAAAACATCCGCAAAAAGCGGCGCCGGGTTTGTAAATAGGGTGGTTGATAGAATGAGAAGCCGGCTAAGTATCATCGATCGCATAAGCATCCCCCGTAGTCCTGGACTTAGCCTGACTATGGGTCTTTGATGCTTCGAACCAGGAAAAGTCTTTAGGAATTCTCTGGCTTCCTTCTACCGCGATTCGAAACAGCGGTGTGAAAATGCGATCGTGTGCCTCGGCTGGTTAAGGAAGACTACGACTCTGTTCGGACCCGTGATGGGGTTTACCGGTCTTCCTTGAAAAAGGACATTTTGGAGCGGGCGACGGGGCTCGAACCCGCGGCATCTTGCTTGGGAAGCAAGTACTCTACCAACTGAGTTACACCCGCTCGAGTGGCCGAAACGGTACTATGACCCACCCTCCCCAGCAAGACAGGACAACTAGGGTTACCCACAATCTGCCCAAGCGGAGCACCTACTGAAGTGCCCAAATGCAGGCGCCTCCCGGACGTCCTCCACTCGTCTTACAACGCAATTATAGAGCAATTTCGATGGGTTTTGGGGGCGAATCTTCCCCTGCATCCGGGTCGACCATCGGAGCACTTTTTGGCCTTCAGGGGGGTCAACTGTTCAAATCCAACAAGATCAGAGCCCGAAATTCGCGCAATCTGTCACTGGTTTGGCACTTCCGATTTCGTCTCTTACTCTGCTGGTGATTCCTCTCGTGGACGGTAATACG
>JBILFA010000158.1:0-6275 GCA_044351795.1 Bdellovibrionota bacterium
GGCCAGCCGAATGATGAACTCCTCAAATCGGCGCGTATTCTCGGGGGTTACTAACGTCACATATAGATTGGCCACTCGTTGCGCGAGCGATTGGATTGCGGTCATGCGGCACCCTTTTCAAAACTGGACGAAGTTAGCTTGGCATGGGACGACCGGTGATGCACCCAAATTATGACCCTCTGATTGCCCCCCCAGCGATTCAATCCCGCTGGACGCCTCGCTAGTTCATGGGTTACGGAACCGACCGAGATGTAGATTGCCGCGGTATCTCAGGTAGATGCGGCCAATACTCTGAACCGGACCTACACGATGGATTCACCTCTTCAACGCCGGTCCATGCACGTAATCAAAAGTTCGGCACCGAAAATCAAAATGTTCGGCATTTTGCAGAGGGTGTCAGCACCCAGTGATTTTCCTGAAGTATCTCCTTTGAAAAAATGAATCAAGAACAAGCGGAGCGAAGCGACGGTTCCTTCTGCTCTGGAGTAAACGGTGATGTTCTCTTCCTCATGAACTCACCGGTAAGCTCCACTCGGATGGAGTCGTGAACGATCCTATCGAGAATAGCTGGGCTAGCGCTTGAGCAGATCTTCCTGAATCGCCTTAATCTTGTCCCGCAATACAGCCGCTTTCTCATACTCTCTACGAGCAGCCGCATCGAACATCTCCTTCTTGAGCGACTCCAACAGCCGCTGCTGCTCCTTGGGATCCTCCGGGACTTGAATTCCGTAGTGCGGGCTCGACCCTTCGAGCACTGCCTCTTCGGCAGCGTCTCCAAGTGCCACCTGCTCGGCGCGAGTCGCCGTCCTCGGAACGATTCCATGACGCCTATTGAAATCGGCCTGAATCTCTCTACGCCTATCTGTCTCCGCTATCGCTTCCTTCATCGAGCGCGTCACCGTGTCAGCGTACAGAATTACGCGACCGTTTAGATTGCGGGCGGCTCTACCCATAATTTGAATCAACGACCTTGAGGAACGTAGAAATCCCTCTTTGTCGGCATCCAGAATCGCAACAAGACTCACCTCCACGAGATCGAGCCCTTCCCGAAGCAGATTAATACCTATCAGAACATCGAAATCTCCCCTGCGAAGCCCCCTCAAGATCTCTACGCGTTCGATAGTCGTTATATCTGAATGTAAGTAGCGTGCTCGCACACCGATCTCACGCAGATACGCAGAGAGGTCCTCTGACATCTTTTTTGTGAGCGTAATCGCCAAGACTCGCTCTCCCGCTTCGACCGTCTTCCGAAGCTCTGTCAAAAGATCGTCCACCTGGTGTGTGGCCGGTCGAATAGTAACCTGCGGGTCCAGCAGACCCGTTGGTCTGTTCACCTGCTCAATAACGACTCCTTCACTCTTTTCGAGTTCGAAATCCGCCGGGGTCGCCGAGACAAATATGGTCTGCCCAACGCGCTCCCAAAACTCATCGAGATTAAGGGGCCGATTGTCCAACGCCGAGGGCAACCTGAATCCGAAGTCCACAAGGGTCTGCTTTCGCGCCCTATCTCCCCGATACATTCCTCCAAGCTGAGGCACCGTTACATGGCTCTCATCAATGACGAGCAAGAAATCATCCGGAAAGTAATCGAGCAGCGTCGTGGTAGGTTCACCTTCGTTTCGTCCTGCCAAATGACGACTATAATTCTCGATACCCGGACAGAAACCGATCTCATCCATCAGCTCAAGATCATAGAGCGTCCGCTGCTCCAACCGTTGCGCTTCGAGAGGCTTGCCTTCTTTGAGAAGCTCTTTAGTACGCCCTCCCAACTCCTTTCGAATCGAAACCAGTGCGCGATCAATCGCATCGCGCCCGGTAACGAAGTGGCTTACCGGGTACACGGCACACGATGCGACTTTACGAATGGTCGCGCCCGTCAGAGGATCGATCTCTCGAATCTCTTCAATCTCGTCGCCGAAAAACAGGAGTCTGGTCGCAGCGGCATCCTGATCGGATGGAAAGATGTCTATGTTCTCACCCCGCACCCGGAACGTCCCTCGGGTGAATTCGATATCAGTCCGCTTGTACTGCATATAAACGAGCTGCCGAATCACATCCTCTCGAACGATGCGGTCGCCTTTCTCCACATACAGCATCATCTTGAAGTAATCTTCCGGCGCTCCAAGACCGTAAATGCAACTTACGCTTGCAACGACGATGGCATCTCGAGACTCCAAGAGCGCCTTTGTCGCAGCATGCCGCATCTTGTCGATCTCATCGTTGATAGCGGAATCTTTTTCGATGTAGGTGTCGGTTGAGGGAATGTACGCCTCGGGCTGATAGTAGTCGTAGTAGCTTACGAAATAGGAAACTCTATTCTCAGGAAAGAACTCGCGAAATTCACCGTATAATTGAGCCGCCAAGGTCTTGTTGGGTGCAATTACCAGTGTTGGGCGGTTCTGTTTCGCTATGACGTTTGCGATCGTGTAGGTCTTGCCCGAGCCCGTTACTCCGAGCAAGGTCTGGTAGGGTACGTCTTTGCGAAGATTTTCGTCGAGACTTGCTATCGCATGAGGCTGGTCGCCTGCAGGCGCGAACTTAGTCGAAAGCTTGAATGGCTCTGAAACGGGATCTGGTCGAGATGCTGCCGGCCTACGGCTCACTGATTCAAACGGTTCTTCGCCGCACTAATACGCTCCTTGGCAAGCTCTATTGCAACCTCTTCGGTAAACCTACCGCGGAGCTTTGATTCGTCTAATACTTGAGCGGTCGTTGCATAAATCGCCTCAACCTTCTCTCGTATCCAATTTGTATTGGGTCCCCCATCGGCGAGCTCTGCACCAACGCAGATCACCCCGCCGGAGTTAATCGCAAAATCAGGACAATAAAGAATACCCTTAGATTCAAGAATTGAGTAGACCGACGGATCAGAAAGTTGATTGTTGGCAGCCCCGGCTATTACCCGACACTGCAAACGAGCAAGGGTAGTTGGGTTCACCGTCTGACCGATGGCGCACGGAGCAAATATATCGCACGGCTCATCGTAGAGAGCTTCCGGTCCTACTACCTTTACTTGGAAGCGTCGAACGGCCTCATCGAGAGCATTCTTGTTAGTGTCGCTCACAACAACAACGGCCCCTTCTGCAACCAACAACTCTAGAAGGTACATCCCCACGTGTCCGACACCTTGAAGGGACACTCTCTTCCCCTTCAAGCTCTGGGAATCGGTGAAAACACGCTCACTTGCGGCTTGCATCGCCAAAAAAACGCCCTTGGCTGTCCACGGCGAGGGATCGCCCGCTCCGCCCTTGAGGGGATCGGTTCCAACCACGAAACGCGACTTGGAACGTATCGCCATCATGTCTGCGACCGAGGTTCCCATGTCCTCTGCCGTGACATACCTGCCCATGAGGAAATTGAGGCACTCGCCAAACTTCTTGAAGAGATCCTCGCGTCCTTCCTTCATGGCAGGATCGGCTATGATGCACGATTTTCCACCACCGAGAGGGAGTCCAGCCAACGAACTCTTGTACGTCATCCCCTCCGAAAGGCGCATGACGTCATCGAGCGCTTGCTGCTCGTCCCCGTACATACGCACTCGGCATCCTCCGAGCGCGGGGCCTAAGGTCGTGTCGTGAATACTAACGATCGCCTTTAGGCCAACTTCAGGATAGTAAAAATACGAAACCTGCTCGTGACCACGCTTCATACACTCAGCAAGAACGGTAGCTGCCATATACTCTATACTCTGTCTAAAAAACTCCAACCCTCGTACCGAGTAGAATCGGTCGGAAGCGCGGAAGAGTTAGTCACATACCTAAGAAGAAGCGGTACTATTTGTGGGGATTGATGGTCTCAGTAGCAGGAGGATTCGAGATACCGGCATAATTACGGGTCTTGCGCTCACATCCGGTGAGCAACCCGGCTATGCAAATCGCTATAACAAATGCACGTACGAAAGTTTTACCTGAGTTCATAGCTACCTACACACCTCAACACGCTTATCCAGCACGGCGACCGAGTAGACTACCCGCCCCTACGTGCATCCATACTACCTAAGGGAGACTACTGGATACTACTCCGAGTTCACGAAGCTCTCAAGCTCGCTTCTATCGCTCCACCTCAGGGCTTATACAGCAGCAGTGCTCCGAAACGGAGAACTAGGAAAGCGAGTAACTTGGATTGCCCTGGAGAGGACTTGAACCTCCACACCCTTACGGACACATGACCCTGAATCATGCCTGTCTACCAATTCCAGCACCAGGGCGAACTAATGACTAGAAAGGCTCTTCTAGCACACCCACGGTGTAATGGGAACCCGCATCGCCGGGCCGGAAAATGCAGCTACTTTAGGCTTTTCTTTGGCGGTTTTTAAAAGCTCTTCATTTGACTTAAAAATAGCACAGAGCCCCTTTCGGACGTGCGTCGTTCTTTAAAATCGGCTCTGATAAGGGCGACGATATGCTCTCTACACACTCTCAACCAAACACAATCCCCTGAGCCAATGGCATCGCGTCCCCGAAGTTCACGTTGCAGGTTTGTCGGCGCATGTACTGCTTCCAAGAATCAGAACCTGCCTCTCTTCCTCCTCCGGTATCTTTTTCTCCACCAAAAGCACCGCCGATCTCAGCCCCGGAGGTCCCCATATTGACGTTTGCGATGCCGCAATCACTCCCCTGAGCAGAGAGAAAGCGCTCCACCGCTTGAAAATTACGTGTGAAGATCGCCGAACTCAACCCCTGAGGGACATCGTTATTGCTCTCGATCGCCTCCGCTATTCCTCGAACCGGAACTACATACAAGATCGGAGCGAAAGTCTCTTCCTGCAAAATCGGCATTCCCCGCTGTGCCCTAACGATCGTCGGCTCGACGTACAGAGACGATGGCATTCCCGAAACTCGCTGACCTCCAAAGACTATCTCGCCTCCTTCACTCTTGATTCGCGCTAACGCAGCCTCGTAGGCATCCACCGCTTTCTGATTGATCAGCGGCCCCATCAAGGTTCCCTTCTCCAGCGGATTACCGATCCGCACCTGTTGATACGCGGCCTTGAGCTTCTCCAGCAGCGCCTCATTCACGCTCTCTTCAACCAGAACACGCCGAATGCTCGTGCATCGTTGACCAGCGGTCCCCACCGCTCCGAACAAGATTCCCGGCACAACCAACTGCATGTCGGCGTCCGCCAAGACAGTAACTGCATTATTACCGCCCAACTCGAGGATACAACGACCGAGACGCTGTCCGACGGTTTGAGCAACGGAACGTCCCATCACACAGGAACCCGTAGCCGACACACACGGAATGCGTCGATCTGCCGCCATCCGCTTCCCGAGCTCTGGACCATCACCGATCACCAGAGAGAAAACACCTTCGAATCCAGCGGAGCGCGCCACTTCACGGCAAATAGTATTAATAGCCAGTGCGGTAAGAGGTGTCTCATCCGAGGGCTTCCATACAACCACGTCACCGCACACGGCAGCGATCATCGAATTCCACGCCCACACGGCCGCTGGGAAATTAAAGGCAGTAATTACACCTACGACACCCAACGGATGCCATTGTTCGTGCATGCGATGATCTCGCCGCTCGGATTGCATGACCTTTCCGTAAAGCTGTCGAGAAAGGCCTACGGCGAAATCCGCTATGTCGATAGCCTCCTGCACCTCGCCCTCCCCTTCGGGCACGATCTTACCGACCTCTGCCGACACGAGTCTTCCCAAGAGGGTCTTGGAATCGCGCAACGCATTAGCAATCTTTCGCACCAGTTCGCCGCGTTCCGGAGCTGGCACCTTGCGCCACTCCTTGAAAACCTCAACTGCGTCTTGCACAACTCGGTCGTATGCCGCCTCATCTGCGCATATGACTCGGCCCAGCTCCTCACCGTTGATGGGTGACCTGGAGATGAGCTCCCGCT
This sequence comes from Bdellovibrionota bacterium, assembly GCA_044351795.1. GTDB lineage: Bacteria > Bdellovibrionota_C > UBA2361 > UBA2361 > OMII01 > OMII01. Next base: position 5,855 of record JBILFA010000158.1, read on the forward strand.
TTACTCCTGAGTCTACGGCGTTTTTACCGAACGCACCGGGGGAAACGCCTTGAAGTCCAAGAGATGAGATAATGTCGCGCATAAGGATCCCTGAAGATACGAGATTCTGGTTCATTGTAGACCATAGTGGAGGGTGTGGGGCACAGAGAAATAAATGCCCTAATAAACGCGTGAGGTTGCAAGGGGCGAAGCGCCCTTGCCCGTCATTCGAATCTTGGCTTTGCCAAGTTCGAATAGGTTACCTACTAGCGTCGGCGATGCAAGGAGCGAAGCGACCTTGCCCATCATTCGAACAACATCGGGGATGCAAGGGGCGAAGCGACCTTGCCCGTCATTCGAATCCTGGCTTTGCCAAGTTCGAATAGGTTACCTACTAGCGTCGGCGATGCAAGGAGCGAAGCGACCTTGCCCATCATTCGAA
>JBILFA010000009.1:0-52490 GCA_044351795.1 Bdellovibrionota bacterium
CTTAACTTTCACACGCTCGGCACTTAGGAGTTTGTTGTCTTCTACGGCGCAACTTGGCTCCGCCAAGATTGCGCTCGCCCAGCTATTCTCATTCATTTTTTTCAAAAATGAATGAGGCTGGGTTTAATTTCTCGAAAGGGCTTCTTCCTGCGGTAGTTCAGGACAGCGAAACGCTCGATATCCTCATGGTAGGATACATGAACGAGGAAGCATACGAACGGACGCGTAGCTCGGGCCGCGTGACCTTTTACAGTCGCTCGAGGGAGTCGTTGTGGGTGAAGGGGGAGACCTCGGGTAATTTTCTCACGCTCGTGAGTATGAGCGTCGATTGCGACCAAGATGCCGTGTTGGTCAAGGCACGACCGCACGGCCCAGTCTGCCACACCGGTTCCCGTTCCTGCTTTGAAGGAGAGGGCGAATCAAATAAATCTTTCTTGCGCTCCTTGACAGCGATGATCCAAGCTCGCCATGAGCAGCCCAGCGACGACTCGTATACATCGAGCCTCTTTCGCGACGGTATCGACCGCATCGTACAGAAGGTCGGCGAGGAGGCCGTCGAGGTGGTGATTGAGGGTAAAAACGGAGATCGCGAGCGCTTGCTCGATGAATCCGCCGACCTCGTTTTTCACCTGATGGTGCTGCTAGAGAGTCGCGGAGTGTCCATCGATCATGTAGTCGAGCGAATGGCGACCCGCTCGCGTTGACTCGCATGATGGTGTATTTGCTAGCCGAGAACCACTCACCCTCGCTGTGCTCCCGCTCTCTTTGTATTACCCCTTTTTGTTTGCATAACCTCGCTCAGGGGCTGGGCCACAAGACAACGAAAAAAGTAGCGCTCGTCAAGGGAGCAAACAAAGGCATCAACCCAACTGCGTAACCGTTCAGTCGTCAAGCGGTACCCCGCCTCTGTAGGCTGCGTAGCTGTTTTACGGGAAAAAGTGACTCGGTGGAGTTAGGGGTTGATACGTGCTATTTTCTAAAAATATGTCGAGCGGCAATGACCAAAGATGGATCATCGGAGTAACCGGGGCGAGCGGTATCCGCTATGCTATACGGCTGCTACAGGTTCTTCCCAGCCTCATCAAAGAGGTGCACGTCGTCTTCTCTGAATCGGCACTTCGCGTTTTGAGCGACGAAGAGGGGATCTCCTTGGGTCAGTCGAGCCTCTCCTATGAGCGTCTCTGCGGTTCCCAAGCTTCTAACGTCACCTTCTACAATCCGAAAGATATCGGTGCACGGATTGCATCCGGTTCGATGGTTACGAATGGGATGGTTATCATTCCGTGTTCGATGGCCACTCTCGGTGCCCTTGCACACGGAGTACCGACGCATCTCGTTCATCGTGCTGCTGATGTGGTGATGAAAGAGGGACGCAAGCTGATAATCGTACCCCGTGAAACTCCGCTCTCACCGATCCACCTCGAAAATATGCTGACCCTTAGCAAATATGGCGTGCGGGTGCTGCCTGCAATGCCGGCTTTTTATACACAACCAAAGACGATCGAAGATCTGGTCGACCACCTGGTGATGAAGGTGCTCGACACAATGGACATTCCCAACTCTCTAGTAACTCGTTGGAAGGAGCCTACAGGGGAGTAGGGAAGGTGGAGAGTCAGCTATGACAGTGCTCGAACGGCTCGCACTTTGGGCGAGCTTCGTGAAATTTTCTCATTCCATCTTCGCGTTACCTTTTGTGCTGATCATGATGGTAGTGCTGACGCGGACGTATCCGCTCACGTGGGTTCAGATCGTATCGCTTGTGGTTGCCGTGATTGCCGCGAGAACCGCTGCAATGTCCTTCAATCGGCTCGTTGATGCAGCTATCGATGCGAAAAATCCGCGTACGAGTGGACGCGAACTGCCGAGTCGGAGGCTTTCATCGTTCGAGGCGTGGTCTCTTATGGGCGCAAGTATCCTGGTCTTTGCTGCGTCCGCTGCGGCGCTCGGTATGCACTGTTTACTAATGGTTCTCCCGGTTTTAGTAGTGCTGCTGGGCTACTCGCTCCTGAAGCGCTTTACCTCGATGTGTCACTTCGTTCTAGGATTGGCATTGGCGCTCGCACCCGGCGGGGTATGGTACGCAGTAACGGCAACATGGGCGTGGGAGCCGCTGTGGCTGATGGGAGCGGTGCTTACGTGGGTCGCAGGATTCGATATTTTATACAGTTGTCAGGATATCGATTTCGATAGAGCGCAGGGGCTTTTTAGTGTTCCGCGCTATCTGGGAGTAGGCGGTGCTCGCCTCGTGGCGGCCGGATTGCATCTCGCTACTATCGTTTTCCTGGTGGAGTTTGGAGTGGTCTTCGAGCTTCACAAAGCGTACGCCCTCGGGGTCACGCTCTTCGCGGCGTTGCTCCTCAATCAACACCTGCTGGTGGCGCGGCGAGGACTCTCCTGTATCGATCAGGTATTCTTCACCAGAAACGGGGCGGCAAGTGTGGTGCTGTGTGCGTTCGTTGTGTTGGATCGCCTCCTCTCGTAACGAGGTTGGAGGATACTTGACATCGGAGCGACGTACCTTATCGCGTACGACCTCGAGTAACTTCGCTTTTGCCGGGCTTCGAAAAGCTTCAGGGCCGCCTTTTGCAAGCAAGCACATCCGCCTAGACCCTGAATTTTAATACGGTGTTTTTGCCTAACCGAGCGACTTTCCGGTCGGACTACCAGCATCGGTCCTCTCGTAGACTTAAACATCTTGTGTGCTACTCTCTTCAGCATATGAAAACGGTTCGCGAGCATGTTCGCTTACAAGAAGACGCAACGGGCACACACTTCTGGAAACGGTGGGGCCCATACGTCAGCGAGCGCTCGTGGGGTACCGTGCGTGAAGACTACAGCAACAACGGCGATGCCTGGGGATTCCTTACGCATGATATGGCGCGTAGCAAAGCCTACCGATGGGGTGAGGATGGAATCGCTGGATTCTGCGATCGCTATCAAGTCTTAGCGTTTTCTCTGGGGCTTTGGAACGAAAAGGATCCGATCCTTAAAGAGCGCGCTTTCGGCGTCGTTCCATCGGAGGGAAATCACGGCGAAGATGTCAAGGAGTACTACTTCTACCTCGACAGCACCCCAACGCACAGCTACATGAAATATCTCTATAAGTATCCCCAGTCGGAATATCCGTACGCTCGACTGGTACAGGAGAACAAGAGCCGAAACGGGGTTGGTTTTGAATACGAGCTGCTCGACACGGGAGTTTTCGATCAGGATCGATATTTCGACGTGTTCGTAGAATACGCCAAATTAGACGCAGACAGCACCTTCATCACGATCACTGCTCACAATCGAGGACCTGATCCAGCTCCTATCCACCTGATACCTCAATTGACTTTCCGAAATTCGTGGGCCTGGGATACCCCTCGCAAGGTCGAGCCCCGAATCTCTCTCGTAAGTGATACCTCTCGGGGCGTCACCATAGAGGCCGATGATAGCGGCACGAGCCTCGTTGACGGAATTACCCATGATTACAAGCTCGGCCAACTTTATTTCCATGGACCTCCTGGTGCGCGACCGCTTTTTACCAACAACGAGTCCAACCGCGAGCGATTGTATGGCGAGCCTAATACAACTCCCTTTGTAAAGGACGCTTTCCACCGCACCATTGTTGACAGTGAGCAGTGCTCAAATCCCGCGCATCAAGGCACAAAGGCGGCTCTCCACTATGCTTTAGAAGTTGAGGCCCATTCGAGCGTGCGAATAACTCTCTACTTGGGCAAAGACAAGAATCAGGGCGTCTTGTGCGAGGCAGACCGCGTGTTGCTCGAGCGCCTTTCCGAGGCCGATGAATTCTACGCCACAGTGCATCCACCCAAGGCATCGGAGGACGAAAAGCGCATACAACGGCAAGCTCTTGGCGGACTTCTTTGGTCCAAGCAGTTCTACTACTTCGACGTACATTCGTGGATGGATGGCGATGATCCAACATGTCCTCCTCCATCGAGCAGGAAAAAAATACGCAATCTTCACTGGCAACACCTCAACTCCATGCGGATCCTCTCCATGCCCGATAAGTGGGAGTATCCATGGTTTGCCGCGTGGGATCTCGCCTTTCACTGCCTATCTCTCGGTCTTGTCGACATCGATTTCGCCAAGGAACAGCTTTGGTTGATGCTGTTTGAGCAGTTTCAACACCCCAACGGCCAGATTCCTGCATACGAATGGGAGTTTTCGGATCTCAATCCACCGGTACAGGCGTGGGCTGTCTGGCGCGTTTTTCACCTCGAGCGGGTGCGCTATGGAAGAACCGATCGGACCTTTCTTCAAAAATGCTTCCACAAGTTGATGCTCAACTTCACGTGGTGGGTCAACAAAGTTGACTCCGAGGGCAACAACGTATTTGAGGGAGGTTTCCTCGGTTTAGATAACATCACGGTATTTGACCGCAGCGAACGGCTGCCCGAAGGCTTTAAGCTGGAGCAAGCGGATGCCACCGGGTGGATGGGATTCTTCGCTCTGGTGATGATGAGAACAGCGCTGGAATTAGCAAAAGATGACTCTGCGTATGAATGTCTCGCCACGAAGTTTTTTCAACACTACGTCTACGTTGGTGCCGCTATCAAGAACATGGCTGGCAAGCACGTTTCTTTGTGGAACGAGGAGGATGGGTTTTTTCACGATATTCTTCGCACACCGGATGGCGGGTATCACACAATTGAAGTTCGCTCTCTCGTCGGCATTATTCCCCTGTACGCGGCTGAGCGCCTCGAGATGGGTTGGCTCGAGGCGTTCTCCGAGTTCCGTAAGCGGCTCGAGTGGTTTCTCGATAATCGCCAGGATCTAGTCCAGAGCTGCTGCTACCCACTTCAACACGACGACAACACCTCTCTTGTTCTTACTATCTTCGATCAGACGCAGCTCTTGCGCTTGCTCGACCGAATCTTTAGCCCGAGTGAATTCTTGTCTGACTATGGGATTCGCAGCTTGTCGAAGGTTCATGCAGAGCACCCTTTCCGATTTGGCGAGCGAGAGGTCAGATATGAGCCCGCCGAGTCCGACTGCAAAATTAAGGGTGGTAACTCGAACTGGCGTGGGCCGATCTGGTTTCCGACCTCGTTCCTCATAATTGAGTCGCTCAAAAAGCTGAGTAAAGCCTATCCCGCTAACTTCAAGGTTACCAAGCCTGATGGCACTGAAGCGACCTTTTCTGAACTCGCAGAGGACCTCGCCAATCGTTTGATATCGATCTTCACTGTCGACGCGCGGGGACGGCGTCCCGTGTTCGGCGGATGTGACAAGTTTCAGACCGACCCACACTGGAAGGACTACATTTTATTCTATGAATACTTCCATGGAGACAACGGAGCAGGCTTGGGAGCGTCGCACCAAACGGGATGGACAGGCCTTGTGGCGACGTTGATTGATGAGTGGCGTAGGTAAAAGGTTCACGCGTGTTCTTTGGACACAGCAGGTGTTTTTAGCTATGGACCCGTTACCTTCACAGTGAAAGGTGATGAGTTTCTCAAAGCCGGATCCTATGAAGGATAGTAAGATCAATTCACTTTTTGCAAGTAGTTGATCCTCGGCAGTCGCTCTAATCACGACCACCAGAAACCTCCGGAAAGCGATTAGGCAAGGGTGGACATTGTTAGTCTCCCGCTCCGCATCAGGGTTCCAAGGGGTCAAGCCGAGCTTGAGGGGAGAGCCAAGTTGTCAAAAACGGCAGCCCCCACATTCGCTCGGCAAGCGGAAGTACAGCGTTTCAGGTGTTGGCTGGTGAAGTAACGTAAACTCGTTCTACCGTAATTTTGCTGGATACCTTCACATCCCCACGAAATTCACTCGCGAGCTGCTCGTGTTGGCGGATGATGCCCTCGGTAACTGCATGCAGAGCCACCATAGAGCCAATGCCAAGGGCGATTCCTGTCACCGCAAGGAGGGTTCGAAGCTTTCTTCGTTTAAGAAATAGGAAGATCCTAGTTTTGCCGGGAATGGACGTTCAGTACATGGGCACGAACGGTCCGCAAGGGGCTAGATTCTCTAATCACTCCCCGTGGACGGAAGCCAATCTACCCAAAATACCAATCTTTCCTCAGTAGAAGCTGAGAGTTGAGCGTCCAGTTTTCTCCAGAGCTGCCGACGCTATGGCAGTACCATTGCCTGGCAATTCGCGATTTAGCGCCGTTCCCTAATCCTAGCCTGCCATCCGTCGATATTCCAAGGGTCTAGGAATGACACCGGAATCCAGGGAATGGCAGACGGAATTGGAGCCAACAGATTTGCTGCGGGGAAACCGCAAACGGCCGCTACCTACCAGCGCACTCTTCAACGCTTGGCGAGCGGGCAGCGTATCAACTCGGCCGTCGACGATGCTGCCGCACTGGCACTTGCAGACTCCTTGAAAATGCATTCCCGAATCCTGGGCAAGGGTGTCCAGAACCTCGCCAACGGAACCTCGCTGTTAACGGTCGCCGAGGCCGCTGTCAATGAACTGGTTAATATCACCACTCGCATAGCAGAACTCGCACAAAGTGCTGCTAGCACCACTCTTACACATGCCCAGAGAAGTTCCCTTGATGAAGAAGCTCAAGCTCTGAAGGATGATTACTTGAGAATCATTCAAACTACAGAACTCAACGGTCAGAACATTCTTAGTTCGAGCGAAGGATATTTACAGCTGCAGGTTGAAGATGGCGCCTACGGCGCGATTCAGGGCACTTTCGGCGGAGTTGTTGGGACCGGTAATTTCACGATTGTTGGCTCATATGCAGAAGGTTTGGGTCAAAGAGGTGAAGTAGTCACCGGGGACTTTAATCGTGACGGTAACATGGATATGGTGGTAGTTGATGGGCCCCCAACGCCCATCGACAACTTTACCGTTTACCTTGGTAATGGTGCTGGCGCATTTTCCGCTGGTGTTACGTACTCTACTGGCATCCAGAACACCGGTGTTACTACTGCAGATTTTAACGAGGATGGAATTCTCGACATCGCTGCCTCGACGTACGGTGATGACCGAGTGAACATCCAACTGGGGAATGGTGACGGTACGTTCACTCCCTTTGTCACTATAGCGGCGGGGTATCAACCCCGCTTTGTCACCGCGTCAGACTTCAATAACGACGGGACTATCGACCTCGCGGTTATCAACCTACGTACTGCCATAGATCCTACTCCTGGATCGGTCACTATACTTATGGGCAATGGGGACGGAACATTCGATACAGGGGTGACGTATGAAATAGGAAAGCAAGGCCGGACTGTGCGCAGCGCTGACCTCAACAACGATGGTGCACAGGATTTAGTCGTAGCCGGCGAGGGTGAGGCTGTAGTTAGAGTTCTGATGGGGGCTGGTAATGGGACGTTCTCTGCAGCAGTGTCTTACTCTACCGCAAGCTTCACTCGCGACACCCAAGTCGCCGATCTTAACGGGGATGGTATTCTAGACCTGGCAGTTACAGCTCCCACCGTTGCCGCAATCGGAATACATCTCGGACGAGGCGACGGAACATTCTCGGGGTATACCACTCTCGCGACAGGTGGTGAGACGAAGACTCTATTGGCGGGGGATCTGAATGGCGATGGAAGTATAGATCTGGCTGCTGTTAATTATGATGACAGTACACTCAGAATATTCTCTAACTCCGGAAATGGAACATTTTCGCCCGCCGTCACTATCAGTGGCATCGGTGCTGGTGCATTTAGTATTGCTGGAGCAGATTTTAATAGCGATGGCGTCCTTGACCTAGCCATCAGCAAAAATACAGATCAAGATCTCTCTGTCCTCCTAGGTCAAAGCACCAATGGCACGGCTCCGCTCCAGGATTTCTCTCTTAAAACTACCGCAGGTGCTCTTCAGGCTACGCCGATCCTCTCTCGTAAGCTTGAAGCTCTAACGGTTCAGCAAGGGGTGATTGGGGCGTTCCAATCGAGGGTCAATTTTGCGACAAACCATGCAAATGCCAAGAAGGAAGCGATTGTCGATGCAGAGTCTCGAATCCGTGATATCAACGTGGCAGAGGAGGTGGCGACCGTGCTCAAGTCACAGATTTTGCAGAAAACTGAGGTCGCCATGCAAGCTCAGGCCAATCAACAACATAAGTTGGTGTTGAAGCTTCTCAACTAACCTTACTGTAGAGGTTGCTGCTCATCTGGTCGTGGAATCGCTGCAACAGCAAAAATTCGTGCGATCGCCCGATAGCCAGCGAGAAGCCGCTCATTTGCCACCCCGCATGCCTTCTCCAAGTGGGTTACCAAGCTCAGGGACTTTTAGGCGGCTGATGCACCTTCAGAGTCGGCGCCGGAAACGACATTCTCGTTCCACTGAGTGATACCGAGACCAGCCAAGATCTTCAGAGCAGCTTGCGATGATTCAAGAGGAACAAGGAGTCTGAACGCGACACCGAGAAGAGAGCCTCCACGGACATGCACATGTTCTATCATGACCGGTATTCCACGGCTTTCGAGGCCTGCACAGACCGTGTTGGTTATTCGCTGATCATTGAAGGTGCTGATGACTACATAACGCTCCATAGACCCTCCATACATGAGCAAACCACCTCCGAGGGTCTTACCCCGGCAGGTAGCGAAGCGCCAGAGAAAACCTGCTCGGGGCCGTCGGAATCTGTCGCGCAGAAGGTGTGGCTCTGCTCACATTGAAAAGCTTGTGCAGTTGTTATAGTGAGTTACGAATGTCCTCGGCTCTTCGAACATCAGAGCCGGTTCGTTACAGGTAGCTGTTACGAGGTTCGTTGGTTAGAGGATATGTGTGTGATACTCTCTGCCGGGGCGGCGGTCGACGGAGTCTCCGCGCGTCTTTCGATGAGACGCAAAATATCGTCGAGGAAAATATCATCGAGGAGGGGCGCCGCTTCAAGGGAGGTCCGGCGCACGATAGAGCATATTGAATTGTTTAGTAAGTGACCGAGATATCTTCCACTAATCGCCGAGCAGGGAATACGGCAGCAAAGATGCCGGATCCTCCCTCTATGCAGGGTGTTGCCGCTTTAGCTAATTCGGTTCGCGGCGAACGCAGTATCATTCACTCGCATCAACAACACATCGATGGCGTAGTAGCTGTTCACGCACTGGTTGTAGAGGCTTTAGACGCACGGCTTCCGGGATATCTCCGCAGATTCGATCTCTCTCATCTCTGTCAAGAAGGCAACGAACGTTCGCCGGACTCGATGCGACAGATCGTGGATCCGGCCTTGTCGGAGGAATCTCGGCTCGATGCCCTCAAGACGCTTGTGGCGGCTATATGCAAGGTTTCACCATATGAGATCCGGGGAGAAGAGGTAATTTCGGCGAGCGCGAAGGGGGAATCGCACAGAAGAGACGCAGCGACCGACATAGTCTGTTCGATCCGACCTGCTCTGAGCACGACTCTGGCTCAGTTGTTTGACGGCATGCAAAGTCGTTCCTTCGCCGTGTACAGGGGCGAGGAACGAATTGTCGAGTTCACCGTGGAGGAGAAAAAGGGAGAGATCAAGCGAGCGGCGATGCGTATCGTTCGGGCTCAGCTTGATCTTCCGCTTCTCGATAAGCATGGGGCACCTGCGACTGTGCGAACTATCAACAACGCCATCAATGATTTCTATTCTCTTCTGCGGGATAGCACGCACCTGTCGGTGAGGCGTAGCCTGGAGTCGGTGGCGCTGGAGCTTGATCGTCGTCGTGCCGACGCCTCTCGTAAGATACAAGCAGTCAAAGAGGCACATGGGCAATCCTCACCCTCTTTTTTAAAAGATCTATCTAAAGCGCTCGAGATCGCTGCGAGGAAGGCGCATCGTATAGCGAGATCTCCGCTCCTTTCTTCGCCGCCTTTCGACTTTGATAAAGAAGCTCTCTGGACATCTCAGAACTTAGGAGACGGTCGGAGCCTCTGGGTTGGGCTTAGCAAGGGGAATAGCAGAGCAGAGAGAACTCACATACACATCGTTGGAAATACCGGCTCCAATCTTCCTTACAAGGTCTCCGTTGACTGCCCTTCGTGGCTAAGCCTTGCGGTTAGGCGGGTTCGGGGGATTTTGAACTCGAGTCGGACGCCTTTAGAAGCTGTGGAGGCGATTGAGAAGTTGACGGAGCTCCCGAGCGCGGGCGTGAAGTATGAAGTGCCATCAGACCCGACTTTCTATCCGCGGGAAGTTAACGCGCTCATAGAGAACACCCGGGCTCGATTCGGTACTGATTCGATCGGGCGTGGAATGTTGCTTGGCTACGACTCGCGCAGGGCTCTCCCTGCGATCGGGAGTTTGCATGAGTTTTTAGGAGGTCGAGAGCGGGTCCCGATATGGGGCGTAGCTCCCGCTGATGATGTGGCCTATCGATGGGCATTTCAGGGCTTTGTCGACGAGAATATGCGGGGGAGACTCTTTTGTAGTACGCCGCTCGGAGCGAATCTCATTCTCCATTTTAAGCACGAGATAATTGAGAGCAGCGGGGTAATAAGTAGTGATATCGCGCAGACTTTGGAGGTTCTCTACACCGCCCCTGAAAAATTCGTCTCTCATGTAGGAAAGCTAAGCAGGGTCCTCGAAGGTTATTGGCAAGGATCTCATCAGATCGATATGTCGGGGAGGGGTATCCTGTGTGATGTGGCGAACAGCTTGAACCGGGCATTCGAGCGAGCAGATCTTTTCGCTGACGGTTATCTCTCTCGAGTATCTCCGTGGATGGTGTATCCGCTTCCAAGTGGGCGCTGGGCTCTCTCAATCAACGCGCGCTCGCGCGATGGTCGAGAAGATGTACCGGTATCCGTCCTTGTGGGGAGCTCCGTAGGAGTCGAGGAGTTTTTGGTGAGTGCCGGGGAACGCTCCAGGCTGGGGCGTCTTCAAGGCACCTTGCTTTTGCCCCGAGGTGCGGAAATATTCGACAAGCACCAGCTGCAGGGTATCGTGCGATTCCTCTGCATGTCGGTGTCGTATTCCGATAGCGAAATTCTCTGTAAGAGGCTCGATAGCTGCGTTCCTTCCGCTGACCGGCTCCCCGGCGTTGCTATGGGGCTCTTTGATCCACGGGTAGACGAGAAGGACGTGGTGCGGCGTGCTCTGAATTGGGTGAAGCAGATCTTTACGTAAGACCGATCTCCATGCGTTACAAACTCGGAATCTCCACCTGTCCCAACGACACCTTCATGTTTCACGCGCTGCTCGAGGGTAAGCTCGACACCGGTGGACTGGAGCTCGCGATTGAGCTGCTCGACGTTCAGGAGTTAAATGAAAGGTTGCAGCGTGGAGAGTTTCACTTCTCTAAAGCGAGCGCGGCGGCTGCCGTTGCCATGAGCAAGCGCTTCGAGGTGTGTGTTGCCGGGGCCGCGCTCGGATTCGGAGTAGGGCCGTTGCTTCTCTCTCGCCCATCTGCCGAACCGCTTTCAGCGCAGTCCTTGGTTCTGTGCCCGGGCGCTATGACCACCGCTTTTTTGCTGATGCAGCATCTTTTTCCGCAAGCAACCCGCATCGAGCATCGCGTGTTCTCGGAGATCATGCCCGCCCTGCAATGCGGAGAGGCGGACTATGGCGTTGTCATTCATGAAGGGCGTTTCACGTACGGTGAGCACGGTTTGACGATGGCCGCGGACTTAGGTGAGCTGTGGGAGCGTTCAGAACAGCTTCCTTTGCCGCTGGGAGTCATTGTCGCGGATCGCTCCTTACCCGACGAGGTGAGAGTTCACTTCGGTGGTCTTGTTCGTCGATCGGTTGCGTACGCCTGTGCCCACCGTCAGGAGACGCTCCCAACAATGAAGGCCTATGCTCAGGAATTGAACGAGTCCGTTATCTGGGCGCATGTCGATCTGTATGTGAATCGATGGAGCCTCTCGCTGGGAGAGGATGGGGAGCAGGCGCTACGAGCTCTGCAACGAGTAGCCAGCGGGAAAGATCTCTTAATTCAGCATTTGGAGGATTAACAGGCTGCGGAAAAATGGCTTCGTAGCGAGAAATTCGAGGTTTTGGTGATGGTCGAAGATGAGAGCGTGAAAAAACCGCAGGTGTATCCGCTGCGATACATTGAGGATTTTTTTGCGCTCTCATTTTCGGCCAGCGCCGAAAGATCGGATTTCGCAGCAGAAGAGCATTTTTCCGCAGCCTGTTAAGAAGAGGTCCCGCGCGCTACACAGTAGCTACAACAAGCGGGACCTCCTTTCGGTATTTCTCAGCTCGCGAGCCGCTGAGGCTCCTGGTAGGCGGTGTAGGCGTTTCCGGGCTGAGGCGCTTCTCCCGAAAGTGAAGTCAGGAGGGCAGCGAGCTGCTCGGAGCTAGCTATTTTACCACTCACATAGACCTCAATTGAGGAAATCGGCAGGTAAACAAAGTTGAGCGCCAGTACCACCGGTCCGGGACGTTTGCGCTCGGGGTTCGTTCTCAAAATGAGCCGCCGAGCGTAGCTGACCCCTTCGTGGTCGCACCCAAAGAGGTCAGTAAGCCACTCAGGCTGCTTTGAAAGCGCATGGTCTAGGCTGGCGGCCAGAGAACCTCCCTCCCCCTGGATACGAGCATCCTCAGGCGCCACAGTCGCTTTCGCCGCCAAGAGCGCGAGTGCGCGCACTGCCGACGTCCACTGGAACGAGCCTGCCTGACGGTAGGCTCCTCCCGTTTTTCCGCGTATACTGCAGCGCTCGGCAGTTGTGGCGTTCTCTTTGAAGTACACCTCAATCAGCTCTTCGGCCTCGAAGTAGAATTTTAGGGTTCTCATACGCTTCCTCCCGCTATGGGTTCCAGTTGTTACATTGTGGCGTGTGTTCGTTCCCTCGCATCGGGCAGAGTCGCCAGGGGGGCTTCTCGGCTCAGTAACGCGCGGTAATGTGATTTTTACAAGTACCTGAGATACCTGCCAAACTGACCTCAGTTCAGACGAATATTGAGGTTCTTTTTCGTTGTTTTTGATAGATTGAGGGCAAAAAGCAGGGGGTCAGGGGCTTACATCGATTTATTTCCGACGCCTAAAATACCCACCCTGTCCAGGATCCTTTCCTGACTCTGAGTCGCCTTGCAATGTCTCTTCCTCGCGCCGCCTCTTCGCCTTTTCCAAACGCGCTTTGCGACGCCTTGCGATGGGAGAGAGGTCGTCCTCTGCCGGAGGCTTCGGAGCTGGAACAGCGATGAACAGATCTGCTAGAGCATCTAATAATTCGCGCTCGTCGTCATAGGCATCACGGAGTGATCGCACTACTGTTTTTAGTTCGTATTTTTGCTGAGGAATCGGTTTTTCAAGGAGCTCTTGAATGAAGATTTTCTCTACCTGAGGAATTATTGCATCAGATAATAGCTTTCGGGACGCTGATTTACGAGCGATCGCAGCTTTGAGCCGTACCTCGCGGGCGAGCGTCGTGGTTTCACGGAGCGCTTCTACGGAGAAGGGTTGGAAGAGAAAACCGTCGACACCGCCCGATACGTTCGAAGCTACACCGGTGCGAATTTGCTGCGACCCATTCAGCACCATGATGTAGGCAGCGTATTGCCCAAAGGGTGTCTCTCGCGCCATCTTGACGAATTCCCGGGATTCCTCCGATTGAAAGGTTTGAGAGATGAAGATCACGTTGCAGGTCATTCGGTCGCGCATCTTCTTGAGCGCTTCGAGCAGCGATGATTCGAGTTTCACCGACGCGAACTCTCCGCACACGGCCGTGGCCTGCCGTAACCGCATGCGGCTTTCGGGGTCTGGATCCACTATGAGGGCTTCGAATTGCGTACTCATCCATTACCTCGGTTCTGAGAACCACATTCTGTAAGTCGGTACTTCGAGCTTGGGACTTTAGAGATCCGGGCCTTTTGCCTTCAATCCGTCTAAGTATACTACATGGTTCGATAGTTCACTCTGCCTGCCGACCGCGCAGCCTTGACGGAGTAGTAACCACATCAATTGTAATTGTGCCGCGCTAGGCGGCAAAACCAAGCGTCTCAGCGCTGCGCGCGCAGATTTTGCTGGTAAGTAATGAACTCGGCACGGGTGGTAAGGAGCTTGAGAAATATGAGTCAAGGAGCCCAAGAGGGGGCGTGGTCCTATAGTTGGGATGATGTGCCGAAGGATGAGGGGCGATTCTCGATCATCTGCACGGCTATCGGTAAGTTCAGCTGACGTCGGCCGTTTCGGCCGCCGTCAGCAGGGAAGCTTACGTCGCCATTAAGCCTTGATAGTAATTTTAGCTCCCGGGCGGGGTTTGCGGTAGGTTGCCCACGCGGATCCTCCGCGCTGGAACACCTCCCAGTACTTGCGATCGTGACCGCTCGAACCCGGTGCAAGCGCGATGTCTCCCTCCTGAACATTAAAGCTGCCTGCGGCAACCGTAGCAGCCATCTCCACGTCGTTAATTGCAACCGAGACACGTTGTCCCGGCTGTAGATCCACCAGTTCTTGATCTCCTTCGCGCAGAGTGGTCTTGAGGTTTCCGAAGGAGTCCACGTACGCTACGGCTGAACGTGGGGCTTCGGGGATCACTTCGGCTGGGTTTAATCTCTCAATCAAGAAGTTCGATTCTCCACGAGCTGCTTGGCCGACGAGTTGCGGGAAGTTGTCGCGTGAACGGAACTGCGATCCGCCGACATCTACCTGCATGCTCCAGAGCTCTTCGAGATCGTCTCGTACGAAGGAGAGCGAGTATCCGGCATTTACGACCATGATGCGCACTCCACTACGGAGCACCCCGTACAGGAAACCCTCGCCTTCATTATTGATGCGCGCCTCACGACGATCTTTTCGCGGGGCGCAGTTCGCATAGACCAGGGTATCCTGTGGCCGCAAGTTTTCGCTCTGAAGCCCCAGTTGGGCAACGGCGAAGCCCGTGGACACCGTATCGAAGCTCGAGACAGATGTGAGGTGCCAGTGGTAGTCAGCCGGTATCTTGGCGGCCAGCGCAGACGTAACCTCCGCACAGGCGAGATCTCCGGGGGCGTAATCAACGATGATGTGAATCAACTTTTGCATAGGATTAACTACTTCCTTGGTTTGACTATTTAGAGCGTAACACCTCGATTGAGGAGGCCGACGCCACTAGAGAAAGGTATCAAAGGCCGGAATGCTAGTCGTGCTCGGTAGCTCACTTTTTTAGCACACAGGGGTGTACCTACGAGTGCAATCCTCCGATGACTTGTTGGGTCCGGTTTGGATCGGTTGATTCCAGTACCCTGCGAAGGTGTTGGGGCTCTTGATTGAGCCCGTGCTTTGTTGAGGGGGGAGAATCAAAGCTCATTGAATTTAACTGTTTATACTAGATCTCCTGGTCCCGCGAGGGTGATACCGAGGGGGCCCCGAGAGGTACGCACGCACCGTTAGAGGACATGAGGTTGGCAGGGGAGGGTAATCGGTGCTATAACCCCCCGAACTTTATCGCACCCGCTGCGGTCTTAGTGCTCCCTGAAAGGGGGGTCTTCGCTGGCGGGGAGGTCAAACTAAGACAGAGGAATATTATGTCAAATACTCAAGATACCGCTGCGCAGCAGTCCGCTGCCATTCAGCCCGGCACTCCTATCACCATTCGAACCTTAATGGATGCGGGAGCTCACTACGGCCATCAAACGCAGCGCTGGAATCCAAAGATGCTTCCGTATGTGTACGGAGCGCGTAACGGTGTGCACATCATCAACCTCGATCTCACCCTCAAGAAGTGGGAGATCGCTCGTAAGTACATCGTTGATCGCGTGTCGCTCGGCGGTAGCGTACTGATCGTCGGTACCAAGCAACAGGCCAAAGAAATCATAAAGGAAGAAGCCAAGCGGTGCGGAGCATTCTTCGTATCCTCTCGCTGGTTGGGTGGTTGTTTGAGCAATTTCCAAACGATCAAGAATTCTATCGAGCGTATGCGTAAGCTCGAGAATCTCCTGGCAGAAGCTGCCCAGGAGAACACGAAGGTTCGTCTGGGTAAGAAGGAGCGGCTTGATATCAGCCGTCAGGTCGAGAAGCTCGAGACCAACCTCGGTGGTATTCGCGGTATGAAAAAGATACCCGACGTGATCTTCGTAGTCGATATTGTCAAAGAAGAGATTGCGATCGCCGAGGCTACTCGCCTGCATATACCGGTCGTTGCTCTCGTTGATACCAATGGAGATCCAGGTAAGGTCGCTTTCCCAATTCCGTCGAACGACGACGCAAGTCGTACTCTTCGACTCTTCATGTCGGCCCTGGCCGATGCGATCCTCGAGGGACGTGGAATTTACGAAGCGCGGTTTCCTAGCGATGCAAAGCACGGTGCTGAGGCGCGCCGTCCTGAGGTCGCAAACGGAACCCATGTGTCTCCGATTGCCGAGAGCGGCGTAGCAGTAGCGTAGGCGCGTTCCCAACCCGTTGACCATACTCCCGGAGCCCCGGCGGGGCTTGAGGCGTGAGGTGTAGCGAGCATGCAACGCATCAGCGACAATGTTTTAGACTCATATTTAGCGAGGAAATTTTTGTATGTCACAAGTTACCAGCGAGATGATTAAGAAGCTCCGTGAGATGACCGGAGCGGGGATGATGGATTGCAAGTCTGCCTTAACCGAAGCCGAAGGTTCCATGGACAAGGCGATCGAGGTGCTTCGTAAGAAGGGGCTCAAGGACATTGCGAAGCGCTCGGGCAAGACCGCTGCCGAGGGAAGCCTTGGGGTGTACATTCACCCGGGTGATCAGGTGGTCGCTGTCGTTGAGCTCAACTGTGAGACCGATTTCGTGGCACGTGGTGACGAATTCCGTGCGCTCGCTCGTGACATCGCCATGCATGTAGCGGCGATGAAGCCGCGCTTCCTCTCGGTTGAGGACGTTCCTGAGCACATCCTCCAAAAGGAGAAAGAGATCCTCATGGAGCAGCTCAACGATGAGCAGAAGAAAAAGGCAGACAAGATCCTTCCTGGTAAGATCGAGAAGTTTCTCGAGGCAAATGTTCTGCTGCGCCAGATCTTCATCAAGGACGAGACCGAGTCCAAGACTATCAAGGACCTTATCGATGCCATCAGCATGAAGTGTGGAGAGAAGGTTTCTGTCCGCCGCTTCTCGCGTATGGAGGTTGGTGAAGGGGTCGAAAAGACTCAGAGCAACATCGCTGAGGATGTTGCCGCTATGGTAGGCGATAAGTAGTGTAGTAACGCTCTACTCCATTGGGTTTCGTGGGGAGTGCGTGCAGTGCGGCGGGATCAAACAGATGCCCGCCGCAGTTTTTTGAGCTCTCGGATATCGGATTAACGTACGGAGAACATGTCAGAGATTAAGTACAAACGGATCCTTCTTAAGTTGAGCGGAGAGATCCTTGCAGGTGACAAGGGCCTCGGGATCGATCCTGTAATCGTGAAGGGGCTCGTGTCGCAGATTCGCGAAGTGGCTCAGCTCGGTGTGCAGGTAGCGGTGGTTATCGGTGGTGGTAACATCTTTCGGGGCGTCCAGGGTGGAGGCACGCAGGGTATAGAGCGGGTTACCGGTGACTACATGGGTATGCTCGCGACGGCCATCAACGCGTTGGCGCTTCAGGACAGACTCGAAGCAGAAGGGGTAACCACACGGGTACTTTCCGCTATCGAGATGCGGCAGATATCAGAGCCTTACATCCGACGCCGCGCTACGCGACATTTGGAGAAGGGGCGGGTGGTCGTGTTCGCCTGCGGCACGGGTAATCCGTTCTTCACGACCGATACAGCCGCAAGTCTCCGAGCTATGGAGATGGGGGCAGAGGTGTTGCTGAAGGGAACCAAGGTGGACGCTGTCTATGATTCGGATCCGGTCCTGAACCCTAACGCCAAGCCGTATGAAACGATCTCGTTCATGGACGTTTTGCAGCAGGGATTGCGGGTCATGGATACCGCTGCTATCTCTCTCTGCATGGACAACCACCTCCCGATCGTTGTGTTCAACGTCGGGGTTGAAGGTAATCTGCGGAGAATCGTTTGTGGAGAGCCGGTCGGCACACTGGTGCAGGGGTGATCAAGCTTAAGAACAAGGAGAGGGGGCTAGTCTTATGAGTGGACAGTTCGAAAATTACAAGCAGCTATGTTCAAAGACGCTCGAGCACTTCAAGAAGGAGCTTAGCCGATTGCGGACAGGTCGTGCCACGCCAGCGCTCCTCGAGGGACTGCATGTAGAGTACTATGGTTCGCATGTTCCTCTGCAGCAGCTCGGTATGGTTGCAGCACCGGAGCCTCGTCTCCTCACTATTCAGGTGTACGACGGTTCTGCGGTTGAATCGATTGAGAAAGCGATCCAGCAGTCCGAGCTCGGCTTGAATCCCTCCCGCGATGGTGCGCTCATTCGCGTCGTCATTCCGGCGCTCAACGAAGAGCGGCGCAAGGAGATGATCAAGAAGGTTTCCAAGATGGCAGAGGAGACCAAGGTAGCTCTCCGTAATCTTCGCCGCGACGAGGTTGAAGCTGTCAAAAAGCAGTTGAAGAACAAAGAGGTCGCCGAGGACGATTCTCGCCGCATGCAGGAGGAGATCCAAAAGATCCTCGATAAGGTGGTTGCAGACGTCGATGTGGCCGCAGCGACCAAAGAGAAGGAGATGATGGAGGTGTGACACCTCTACAGCTTTGCCTGAGCGGATTGCCAACCGGAGAAGTATTGCATGTCGAGGAACGGAGCCGATTCAGACGTCGCCGCGACCGCCCCGGTACGGAACTCTGTTGAAGTGCCAGCAGTGGTGCCCAAACACGTTGCGGTCATCATGGATGGTAACGGCCGTTGGGCTAAACGCCGCTTTCTTCCACGCGTAGAGGGACATCGTAACGGTGCAAAGAGTGTACGCATGGTAGTGGAAGAAAGTCGCAAGCTCGGCATCCGCTACCTCACGCTGTTCGCCTTTTCGACTGAAAATTGGCGCCGGCCGCAAGACGAAGTAGGCGGACTCATGCAGCTCTTCGTGCAGTACCTCGAATCAGAGCTGGAGCTATTGCTCCGAAACGGAATCCGGCTACGAGCGATGGGGGATCTTGGGCGCCTTCCGGCCTCTGTTCGCGAGACCCTGCAGAGAAACGAGGAGCGTACCAAGGATCTCGACGGTATGGATCTCATTCTCGCTGTGTCATACGGCGGGCGCGACGAGATCGTGCAAGCAGCCCGAAAGATCGGCCAGGCGATAGCTGCGGGAGAGATTACCCCCGAATCGATTACCGAAGAGAGCTTCGCACGTCAGTTGTATCTTCCGGATGTACCAGACCCTGATGTTTTGATTCGAACCAGCGACGAGACGCGGATCTCGAATTTCTTACTTTGGCAGTTGGCCTACTCGGAGATAGTGGTGTCTCGGACGTTGTGGCCGGATTTTTCACGTGATGAATTTTACAGGTGTCTCAATGTCTTTGCAGGACGAAACCGCCGCTTCGGGCTCATCCAAGAACAGATTTCCGGATCTTGAAACCCTTCGAAGAGTGTTCTCCTTCGAGCACGATGGATCGCTCAAGGATAGGCTCCTGACGGCGCTGATAGTTCTCACTGTAGCGTGTGTGCTTTCGGTTATTGCCGTCAAGATTCCCTATGGACGTCTACTCGGTGTGATGTGGACGGGAGCAGTCGCCGTGTTGAGCACCTTCGAGGTGGTGCGGCTCTTTGCTCGAGATCCTGAAACGCTTCGCTACCGGCCGATCGCCGGCCTCATTTCGTTCATGATCCTGGTGATTCCATCGCTCGCTGCTATCTACGTTTCGGTGGAAGGAGTGCTCGGTCGTCCGATGTCGTGGCAGACGGTGTATGGCGCCCTTCTGCTGAGCGCACAGGCATTGATAGTCTATCATGTGCTCGATGGTCGTCAGCGTCTCGAGGACGCGGCTCGCGATGGAGGACGATATGGCCCCGCGTTCCTGCTGGTTGCCATCAGCGCCCCTCAACTCGTTCTTTTGAGCAGCTTTTCGAACGGCATTCAGCTTTTATGGTGGCTCGTTGCCATCGTCGCTCTCAATGATGCAGGAGCATATTTTGTGGGGCGCTCCCTCGGTCGTACCAAGATGGCACCGGCGCTCTCTCCCAACAAGACGATGGAGGGGAGCATAGCCGGTCTCTTGATTGGTACAGTTGCGGGCGTTGTATTCTGGAAGCTGTTGCTCGGTGATGGTAGGGTGGGAGTAATGAGTCTTATCCTCGTGTCGCTCTTTGCGACCTGTGCGGCGCAAGCCGCCGATCTATCTAAATCCTATCTCAAGCGGCTCAGAGGTGTAAAAGATACGGGGTCTTTCTTCCCTGGGCATGGCGGTATCCTCGATCGCTTCGATGGTATGATAGGGGCTGCTCCGATCGTTGTCGTGGCTCTGCTGTTGTGGGAACTCTTGTAGGAGTGTCATGAAGCGCGTTGCTGTTGTCGGTTCAACTGGCTCTATCGGGGTGTCTACCCTCGAGGTAATACGCGCTCATCGGGAAAAGTTTTCAGTTGATCTCCTCGTAGCCGGACGGCAGTCGAAGGTGCTTGTAGAGCAGATCCGCGAATTTCGGCCCGCGGTAGCAGGTGTTGCGGATCCAGGCGCGTTCGAGGATCTCAAGCGCGAGCTCGGGCTGCTTGGTAACGCGCCACGCTGGGAGGGCACAGAGCTCATATGTGGAGAAGGTGAGATCTCTCAGGCGATCAGGGAATCACAGTCCGAGATCGTAGTAGCAGCTGTGGTCGGGATGGCGGGACTCTCAGGTGTTATAGCGGCTCTCGAAAGCGGCAAAGATGTTGCACTCGCAAATAAAGAATCCTTAGTTGTAGCTGGAGCGCTCGTACTCGATAAGGCCAAGGCCCACGGTGCCGGACTTGTTCCCGTTGACAGTGAGCATTCCGCCATATTCCAGGCACTGCAGGGAGTGCCGCGAGAGGATCTAGCCTCGATCATCCTTACTGCTTCGGGTGGACCGTTTCGAACCACACCGGCTGCTGATTTTGCGTCGATTACCCCCGAGCGCGCGCTCAAGCATCCTCAGTGGAATATGGGGACCAAGATAACGATCGATTCGGCTACGATGATGAACAAAGCTCTCGAGGTGATTGAAGCGCGTTGGTTGTTTGACCTTGTTCCTGATGCCATCGAAGTCATCGTGCACCCGCAGAGTATCGTGCATTCCATGGTACGGCTGCGTGACGGAACTGTGCTTGCGCAGCTCTCTGTTCCTGACATGAAGGGCCCAATCTCATACGCACTCACCTATCCTGGATCGCGTCTCGCAGGGGTAATGCGTCCGCTAGACTTCGCCGCTGTGCGGGAACTTACCTTTGAACCGGTCGATGACGAGCGCTTTCCAGGGATATCCCTGGCTCGCCAATGTCTTCAGGGTGCGAAGGGAGCGTCCGCAGTGCTGAATGCCGCTAACGAGGTGGCGGTCGAGGCTTTTTTGGGGCGTCGAATACCGTTTTCCGGGATACACGAGCTGGTCCGCGATGCGCTCGAGAAGTTCGGCGATCAGAGCTATGAAACCTTGGATGAGTTGCGACAGAACTGCTCAACCGTGACGGAGTGGGCTCGACATCGAACGCAGAGTATCAGAGAGTAAGGATATGGATACCAATCATCTCATGCATCGCTTTCACGAGTTGTTCGACCGAGTTCCGTATCTAGCTGCTGCGCTCGCCGTTCTGGGGGTCCTGATATTTGTTCATGAATTGGGGCACTTTGTGATCGCCAAGCTGTTCGGAGTGGGAGCGCTCGAGTTCGCTCTCGGATTCGGCAAGCCGCTCATCAAGGTTCAGGGTAAGGAGACGACCTACACCTTACGAGCAGTGCCTCTCGGGGGGTTTGTGCGAATGGCGGGAGATGATCCCCGTCTCCTCACCGGGGAGGTCGAACCGCTCAGTGAGGCAGGCGGTGCTTCGCCGATCGAGGGTACACAGGAAGAGTTGACACCGGCACAGTCTGCGATGCTTGCCGACCAAAGCCGATGGTTCCTCAAGAAGCCTTACTTGGCGCGCTGTGCGATCGTGCTCGCAGGCCCTGTGGCGAACTTTCTCTTCGCGTGGGCTCTTGGAACGGGCATGTTCTACGTAAATGGACTGCCTGAGCCGCAGAGTAGCCCGGTTGTGGTCGGAAGTATTACTAAGGGGTTGCCCGGGGCTGACGCGGGGCTCAAGCCCGGAGACAAGGTCTCCACGGTCGATGGCCGAGTGGTGGGCTCGTACAGTGAGTTGGTGGATGTGGTTCGTGGGTCGAACGGTAAGCCGCTTACCTTCATCGTTGAACGTCCGATTTACGAGGCGCAGGATGGAGATCCGGTGCGGTACGAAACGAACACAGTGACAGTGAGCCCTAAGGCCGGATTTAAAGAGCTTGACGTCATGGAGGGGCGGGAGGATCGAGAGTCGGCCTTCCGGATAGGTATCGCGCCGCCGATTGTATATGTGCCCTGCTCGTTCAGCCAAGCTTTCATGGGGGGAGGCTTACAGGTCGTCGGAATCGTCAAACAGACCTTGCATATGTTCGGGGCCTTGTTTCGTGGAGCGCTCTCACCCAAAGACACCGTGGGAGGACCGCTCGAGATAATCAAACAGACCGCAAACAGTGCTCAAAAGGGGTGGGCACACCTGATCATTATCACAATCTTGATCAATGTAGCTCTCGGTGTGATGAACTTGTTGCCGATTCCGGTCCTGGACGGAGGACATCTTTTGCTGTTTACGATTGAGAAGATTAAGGGGTCGCCGATCGGTATGAAGGCGCAGATGGTAGCAACTCAGGTCGGTATGGCCTTCCTGTTGCTCTTAATGGTGTTCGCTTTCGGTAATGACCTTCGGCGCATATTCTTTCCGTAGCGGGGACGTTCTACGTACAGCATGAGTAGCCCTGTCCTTTCCATCGACACCAGTGGATCCTTCTGCAGCGTTGCGCTGCAGGGGCGAAACGGAGCAGTCGTGTCTCGGCACTCGCTCGGTGAGGGGGATCACTTCGAACAGCTCCCGAACCTCGTTCGCGCTGTGTGCTCGGACGAGGGAGTGGCGCTCAGTGATCTCGCTCAGGTGAGGGTTGGAACCGGGCCGGGATCGTTCACCGGACTCCGGATCGGGATGAGTTTTGCCAAGGGGCTGTCGTGGTGCTTGAGGATCCCGTGCGAGGGGGTGTGCTCGTTTCTGGGAGCGGCATCGGCCCAGGTAGGGTCCGGTATGGCCGATGGTCGTGTAACGGTAATTGCGGATGCCAGGCGTTTAGAGGTCTTTTGTGGTTTGTATGAGATCTCAGCAGGTAAAGTCTCGGTAGTATCAAAGCCCGAAATCCTCAAGCTCGAGGATGTGGTAAAGCGAGCTGGACAGGGTGGTCGCCACGTTACCCCTCAGCGAGACTTCGTGGTTCCAGGGATTGAACTCCATACAACCGCTCACGTAGCTCTGGGGTTGTTGGGGGTAAAAGGAGCGAGTGGGGCTTTTTCTGTCGGCGATATCGCCTACTTGGAGCCTTCGTACCTTCGGGAGGTCTCGGCCAAGACGATAGAAGAGAGACGGAGGGGGGCTTGACTGAATTGTGAACCCTTGTTAGGACAGAGGGGTAAAGAAGCTGTAAGTTTCTTTCGAGCTTCCCCACGTAGTTCGCATCAATAAAAATTCGGTGCGACGTCTCGTCTGTAGCAACGTAGAACGGGTGACGATATGAGACCCGTACCACGTGTCGCTCGGTAAGACTTTTCGTTAGTTGTCTTTTCGGTTTGATCCTTTCGGCAATCAATCAAAGATGCTCCGTATCTCGAGTGTTTTCACGACGAAGAGTCTCCGGTTTGCGACGCAGCGTGCGTAGGGAGGAACCCCATGGAGCCGTAGATAACGGCGATGAAGTAAACGTCCCCCACATACTCGGTATGCTCTTTGAAAAGTGCGAGCGAGCGACGTGGGGAGTGTGTATGATTTTAACGACATAATAATAACTTTGAGACCGTGAGTGTAATTGCATGAACCTCAATGAGCTGAAGCGACTCAAGAGCGAAGAATTGATGAAACTAGCTGCCGAGTTTGATATCGAAGCAGCAAATACAATGCGTAGGCAGGAGATCATCTTCGGCATCCTCAACGCACAGTCTGAGTCCAATGGCGGTATCTACGCCGAGGGAGTTCTCGAGCTGCTGCCGGACGGTTTCGGATTCCTCCGCGCTCCGGATTACAACTACCTCCCCGGGCCCGACGACGTGTATGTATCGCCGGCACAGATTCGCCGTTTCGGCCTCAAGACCGGAGATATCATCGAGGGACAGATACGCCCGCCCCGAGAAAAGGAAGGCGAGCGTTATTTTGCGCTCCTCAAGGTCAACTCCGTCAACCACGACACGGTCGACGTACTCAAGACCAAGATCCACTTCGACAACCTGACCGCCCTCTATCCGACCGAGCGGCTCAAGCTCGAGAGCAAAAAGGGTGGTTTGTCCACCCGCATCATGGATCTCTTCTGCCCGGTGGGTAAGGGACAGCGCGCGCTGATCGTAGCCCCGCCTCGTACCGGTAAGACGATACTCCTTCAAAACATCGCAAACGCCATCACCGAGAACCACAAAGAGGTGGTGCTGATCGTTTTGCTGATTGACGAGCGTCCAGAGGAAGTAACCGACATGGCTCGCTCTGTTAAGGGTGAAGTCATCAGCTCAACCTTCGATGAGCCCGCTCAGCGCCACGTGCAGGTCGCAGAGATGGTGATCGAGAAGGCCAAACGTCTCGTAGAGCACAAGCGTGACGTGGTTATCCTACTGGATTCGATCACTCGCCTTGCGCGTGCCTACAATACGGTCGTTCCGCCGAGTGGTAAGATCCTCTCGGGAGGTGTTGATTCGAACGCCCTTCACAAGCCGAAGCGTTTCTTCGGAGCCGCTCGTAACGTAGAAGAGGGTGGTAGTTTGACGATCATCGGAACTGCTCTGATCGAGACCGGTAGCCGTATGGACGAGGTTATCTTCGAGGAGTTCAAAGGAACGGGTAACAGTGAGATCGTGCTCGACCGAAAGTTGAGTGAGCGTCGTATTTACCCAGCTCTTGACCTCAAGGCGTCGGGCACTCGCAAGGAAGATCTCTTGATCGAGAACGACGTGCTCCAGAAGGTGTGGTTGCTGCGTAAGGTTCTCAACCCACTTAACGCCGTAGAGGCGATGGAGTGGCTCATGAGCAAGATGGACGGAACGAAGAGCAACAAGGACTTCCTCGACATGATGAAGGGATAGTAGTCGCTCGAGTGCGTGAGCCCATGGAGTCCGATAATCCGGCGATAAAGGTTCTTGCGGTTGATGACAACGCGGAGGGTTTGTTTGCGCTCGAGCAGCTGCTGCTCTCCCGTGGTTACCAGGTCATTACCGCGTCGTCCGGAAACGAGACGATCGAAAAGGCTACAACCGAATTTCCCGACGTCATCCTTCTGGATGTGATGATGCCCGGCCCCAACGGGTATGAAGTCACGAAGATCCTCAAGACCAATCCTGAGCTCAGGTACACCCCGATTGTGCTCCTGACGGGTCGTGACGAGTTGAAGGATATCATTCACGGACTTGACCAGGGGGCCGACGGCTACGTCTGCAAACCGTACAATTCCGAGGAGCTGTTGGCGCGTGTTTACGCAGCGCAGCGAATCCGCAAGCTGTACGGTGAGCTGCGTGCGGCGCGTATCGCCAATCGTGAACTACAAGCTCGAGTGGCGGAGCATTTTGCCTTCGACACTATCATCGGCCGCAGTCAGTCGATGGCCGAGCTCTACCGCATCATGAGCAAGGTGGTCGAGACCGATGTACCGGTGCTCATTACGGGCGAATCAGGGACAGGGAAAGAGGTGGTGGCAACAGCGCTTCATGCGCACGGTCCCCGTCACGACAAGCCGTTTGTCGTGCAGAACTGTTCAGCATTCAACGAAAATCTCTTGGAATCAGAGCTCTTCGGGCACGTCAAAGGCGCTTTCACAGGCGCGTCTCGTGACAAGCAGGGGCTCTTCGAAGTCGCCGATGGAGGCACCTTCTTCCTCGATGAGCTTGGCGAGATGAGCCCAGCACTTCAGGTGAAGCTGCTACGCGTACTCCAGGATGGAAGCTTCATGCCCGTAGGCGGCACGAAGCAGAAGCGTGTCGATGTTCGGATCATCGCAGCGACAAACCGCAATCTGGAAGAGATGGTGGAGAAGGGCACCTTCCGAGAGGATCTTTACTACAGACTCAATGTTGTGAACCTGAGGCTTCCTCCACTACGTGATCGGGCCGGAGATGTGCCGCTGCTGGTCGATTTCTTCCTCGCTAAGATGGTAACCAAGACAGGATCTCCCAAAAAGGCGGTCTCCGCAGATGCGATGGTCGCGCTCGAATCCTACGCGTGGCCCGGGAACATCCGGCAGCTCGAAAACGAACTCCAGAGAGCACAGGTGATGAGTGGAAAGGATGCGCTGATAGACCTCTCCTGCCTATCCCCGTCTGTGGTAAATTCGGCTCGTGTGGGGACCAAGGCTGCACAGCCGGTCAATAGCCCTGAGGGAGAAGCCAGGCTGAAGGATGTTTTGGATTCGGTGGAGCGCGACATGATTTTGGCAGCGCTCAAACGTTGCGATGGCAACAAAAGTGAGGCAGCTCGTCAGCTAGGCATCTCGCGATCGAATCTGATCGCTAAAGCTCAGAATTTCGGGATTGAGTAAGGGCAAAAAGCAGGTTTTTATGGCCGTACCACTTCTGTTGCTCACCAAGGATCTGCTCTTCATTACCAAGGTAAAGGAGGTTGCGCTCGCAACAGGGCGGCAGGTGGTGACTGTAAAGAGCGATAAGGGGCTGGAAGAGACGCTTGTGGGTTGTGCCGAGCCTGGGCTTCTGATGGTGGACTTGGAGAAGGCTGTATTCCCGTTTGAGCAGCTTGCATCGCGCATTCAAGGGCTTATAGGAGAGAGATGGCAGTGCGTGAGCTTCTTTTCGCATGTGCATGCTGACCTGGAAGACCGCGCAAAAACTTTGGGGCTCGGGGACGTTATGCCCCGCTCCCGCTTCGTAAAGGTGTTGCCTGATCTTCTACGTTCCTTGTAACCTCGCGGTGTGAAAAAAAACCGTCGTTATTCTCCTACCTCCCGATCCCGTAGACGCTCTTCTCCCGCGGATCGCCTCGCTCTCTCTGTCACTTTGATAGGGTGCGTGGTGATAGCAGTGGTGTGCGGTCGAGCGCTCGATCAACGTCAACGCCTCGCCGTCGCCGGACTACATTCTGAATGGCAGGATGGGCGCGCATCGCTGATGCTGCCGCGTACCGAGCAAGAGTCCCAGGAGCTCGCGGTTCGTGCGCGGGTGGAGCGTCTCTCCGGTGTGCCCAGTAGGCCCATGCTCTCCGCGGAGCGGTGGCAGCCTTCAGAGCCGATACTGATCGACGGTGTGGACGTGAGTGATCTGTTTGTGCAGCCGTTCGCTCTCAAGCGCAGCCTCAACAATGGGTTCCGCACGGAGAGTATCGCGCTGGGAGTGTTGTGGGAACGTCCTGATACGTTTCTGGACCTCGTACTCGGGCAAACCTCCGATGGTGCCGTGATGCTGCGATTCACAAAAGACGGCATTCGGTCGTTCCTTCGTTCTCATTCCGGAATCTTAATACCTGGAGAAAGCGCAGGTGGCGAGTCGATTCAAGGCTGCAAGCGGTACGATATCTCCGTTGGCACGAATGATGTGTCAGTGTCGTGCGCTGACAACAAGGTTCTGGGTGTAGCCTATTCCGGTGTCTCGCACGGGAAGGTTTTCGTAGCGTCTAATCTAAAGGCGCAAGAGGTAGGCATGCTCTCTATCAAGGGGATGATCGGAGAATCGAAGACAGAGGATAACGCATGATGGAGTGGCAATCCTTACCCTGGTACACCCTGGTGCTTCCGGTAGCCCTTGTTTCCGGTTCGTGGATCATCAGTAAGCTGTTACGCTTTTCCTTTCTGGCAACGCTTCTCGTTTCGACTCTTCCCCTCGGGCTTCCCTTTGCGGAGTTGCCGTTAGCCAAGGAGTTTACCGGGCTCAAGCCGGAGATGCTGATAGGAGGAGGATGGCTCGTACTCCTAGCTTTCGCTGTGGGATGGGTCGTCGTGCGGCCTCTCCTGGTAGGTGGGGTGAAGAGCTTCGGTATGCTCAAGATGGTGTATCTCTCGGTGCTCGGGGCTGCTCTACTCGTGGTTGCACTCCTCGTTAGTCGACCCGAGTTGATGAATGCGTATGCGCCCGGTTGGAAAGGCGGTGCCGGAGTGGTGCTCCTCTGCGCTTCACTTCTCAGCATGTCATTTGCGCTTGCACGGATCTTCAAAGCGGCATTCATGTTTTCACTGTGGGCGATGGTGTCTTTGGTGCTTGCCAGTGAGATCTTTCTCGATAAGCTCCCGCAAGATGTCGTGAGGGCGGACCTTCGTCAGATCGAATCGTTGGTTCCATCGCGACTGATAGATAGTGCGATTGAAAATCTCAACATAACGGCACCCGAGAGCGCATCCAAACTCAAAGCTTTCGTGCTCGGTGGGACGGCTTCGACGGGGTTTCCTTTCATGGGAGAGCGCGGCCTTGCAGGGCGCCTTCAGGAGAGCTTGCGTGGTAGCGGTACCGATGTGCAGGTGCAAGACGCCTCGATTCCGGGTGCCTCGATCTACGATCTTCATCGAATCGCTCGAGACAAATTGATACCGGCCAAACCCGACATCGTCCTCCTGGTTGGATGGGCTCCAGATAGTGAAGTCGGTGTCAACTCATACGGGCTCAGTGGTTTGACCGAACGCGAGGCGATGGAGAAGGTGCAGCAGGCCGCGCAGGTCAAAGATATCCCCTTCGCAGAGAGCTTATTGACCAGTACCCTGTATCGCTTCCTCCGGGGACAGCAGGATCCAATCGCGGTTCGTGAAGAATCTTTGCCCCGTGTTCCGGTTGAGGAATATCGGGAGGAGTTGAGTGAGACGGTGCGTGAGTTGCGGGCAGCAGGCGCTAAAGTAGTGCTTGTTTCTGAGCCGACGGTTGACGAAGGTGAGTTGGGATATCGGGATGCCATGCAGCAGGTCGCCTCGTCCGAATCGGCACTTTTTATTCCGGTCGCCGAAGATTTGGCGCAAAGCAAAGACCCGCTGCTGTTTGGACGAGGAAAGATCCTCTCCGACAAAGGATACAACGCTGTAGCAAGCAGTATGTCTCGATATCTTAGCTCCTTTGTCGGGGCCCCGGTCGTTCCGGACGGCCAAGATCCTGAACAAAGCTCTGATCCCCAGAACTCCACACTTGGTGTGCAGGGTCAGCAGGTAAAGATGGTAGTACGCCCTTCAGACGTAAACGGAGATCTCGTTTTCAAGCTGCGAATGCCGGAGCAGGGTACTCGCTTTTACCGCGTTGCCTTCTCAGCTAACGGGCAGTTCGTGGCAGATAAACGTCTCGATAGTCGTGACTCAGTGCGTGTTCGTTTTCAACTCCCCGAGCAGTATCGGTCGCTTCCGATAGTTGAATTGGCGGTGCGCACGGTTGCCTCACCACCCCTGGAGAGTGATCGTATCGGATCTTCTAGCGTATATGTGCCCGTTCCCATGAGCGTCTCGATGGAGAATGGAAGAGAGACCAGTATCAAGGTTGGGCAGTCCTCTCTGTACTCAGTGGAGCCCTTCAGTGCGCTTGCGGTCGATCCTCGCTCGGGCGATATCCTCTCATCGGTCCGTGCGAAAGACGCACTGGAGCTTTCATCGTGGTCTCGGACCCTTCCATGGGGCGCGATGGTTGTGGGAGCGCTCGCAACTCCCTCTGACCTGGACCCGACGACAGCTACGGGCTTGAAGGGTATTTCGGGCGGTGTGTCCTTGCCGCCGCGGGGAGAACGTACCGCTTTTGTCGGATTAGTAGGTGGGGCAAAGGCAGACCTGCTCATGCAAAGCGGAAAAGATTCGCTCTCACTTGCAGTCGGCAGTCCGATCGTCAGCGCATACAATCGCTTCATACTTGAAGAGGTTGAGGTAAACGATCAGCCTTTGAAGAGAGTGGATGCCTAGGGAGGCAAGGAACGAACCGGCCGGTAAAGCAGTCCTTGCTTGGCTCCCCCAATTTTTGAGACGTGAACAAACCGTCACGTCTCCCGGCTATTTGTCGCTCTGCAGCGACTCCACAATCCGCTTCAGTTCGAGTATTTGCGCCGCGGAATATCCACTATTCGATGTCCAGACGATATCTCCGTCTTTGTCGATTAAGACGGCGTAGGTCACGTTAGGCTTCTCGTTGCCAAGCGCATCGATGATCTTTGACGCGTCTTGGTACACCGTCACAACCGATCCCCAGTCGGACCGAGGGATACCGCTACGCATTCCACTATCAATAAAACCTTGTACCATCTGAGGTGCCATACCGGCGATCGTGGGAACTTCAACTATCTGAGCAGCTATATCAGCTTGGAGTGCCCCTAGGATCCAACGATCGATATCGAACTGCGCCCTTTGGAGGTAGCCGATGAGGAGCAGAGTCGGCTTGCCGCGATAGGAGTCGGGGAGGGTTATCGACTCTTGGTTGAGGTTACGGCCCTGAACCTTTGGAAAAGGAGTATTACGAATTCTCTCGGGAGCTGGCACCGTAGCAGGGCCGCAGGATGTAACCACTAAGGGGAGAAGCATCGTGATGATAAACTTTTTGAACATAAAAGAGTGCCTCGTCTACAAAGTTTCCCCAACGCACGGTAGCAAATCTAAGAGCTCTTGACCAACGGCGTCACTCGGGTGCTAATATGACAGCCCTCTTGGGGCTCGCAGTCGACCAGGAAGGAGGGCTTTTGTGGTCTGCTATCCTTGATTATGCCGCGAGTGCGGAGGTACGCGATAACGAGGACCAGGAGCTGCCCTTTTGGGGCGAGCACTCGCTTGACGAGCAACGGATGTACAACATCGCCTGTATTATGTTCGGAAGTGATCCCGAGGGCTTTGCGCAGGTCGTGGATGATGATTGGCTTCCTGAGGCTCGCGCCGAGCTCTGTCCGGACGAATATGCCCAAAAGGAGCGTAGCTGGGGAACATTACTGGCACCGTACCTCAAGGAGTAAAAAATTCAGTTTCACGGTTCCGTCACTTCTACTATAAATCTGAGTGCGATTTCACAGCAAGCCGCGTTGACGGCTTCACAGTGCAAGTCGTGGTTAAAGTGTCTAATAAATCTAACAACCGGTCTGAAGGTTGAGGGAGAAAATAAATGTTGAAGAGAGTTCTTCTCGGATGTGCGGTGGCTTTAGTGAGCTCGTCTGCGTGGGCTGATGTCGTGATTCGAAACGGTTCCGGATACGAGATTACCGAGGTCTACGTGTCGCCCGAGAATGTTACCAAGTGGGGTGATGATCTTCTCAATGATCACATCCTTTCGCCTAAGGATAACCTCACGGTTAAAGGTGTAACCCCAGGCAAGTGGGATTTCCGCCTTGTGTTCCGCAAAGTCGGCGGCAAGGAGTCGTGGCCGTGCGTAATTGAGGGTGTTCAGTTGGATGCCTCCGGCGATGATTCGACCTTTGATGACGCTACTCTTGACAAGTGTTGGGAGCACACCGACGAAGGTGAAGAGGGTGAAGAGGAGTAGAAACTCCAGGGGCAGGTTCTCGAGACTCGAGGGCTTGCCCCTTTGCGAAGCTTGTCAGTCTCGCATGTATGATTCGGTGGTAGTCCCAGCCGATTCAGCGGTGCTGCCAGGACGTTGAGCCGATCGCTGTCTTGCTATCTGCGTAAGTATCAGCACCACACTGGTAAACAACATCGCAACCCCTCCGATTCGGACAATGTCATAATAGTTTGCGCGGGATCGGAGGCGCTTGATGTAGAGCGAGTCGGGGGAGTGTTTCCCATGTGGAAGCTCTGTCGTCGGGGTGGAAGCTTCGCGTAGGGTTTTGGCGTAGTAGACGTTCCTGGAGTGGCCGATCCACAGATTCCCTACTCCCACCACCAACAGGAGGGCTGCTATGGGGAGCATTGTCGAGGGGCGGGTAGCTTCCGACATGAGTAGGGTTAGTATAAGTGCTTTCGCAGCTAAAGCACCATGACCTACAAACAAAGACACTTTGTGAGCGCGAGGTTGCTCCCCGTCATATGTTTCGAAATAGTCTTTCCATGCACCCAGAAAGAATATCGGCTGTTTGGTAAGCTCCTTGAGTACACTAAGGTGAAGAAATTCAAATAGATCGAAGGATTGTGCTGCGAGGCGCGAGAAAATCAGCGAATTGCCGAATCCCCTACCAAGGGCAGGCACAGGAGTAGTTCGGGAACCAGAGGCCCGTTTTGGCTCTATCGCTGGCGACCCCCTCTTTGCTAAAAACGATAGATGAGTTGTTGTTTTGGTACCGAAACTCGCTCGGAGCAGGGGCGCATCGCCTACAAAACCGCGGCTCTCACGGTGCTGCTGGCAGTCGGAGGGTGGTTAGGGTACAAACTGGTGCCGCTCTATTACTACTACCTCGATCTACGCAATCAGTTTGCGCAGGTGATCGGGGAGCAAGGAGCCGTGGCATCTGACGAGGAGATTCGGCACATGGTTGGTCGGGTCCTCAAGCGGCATGCAATCCCAGCGGAGGAGCGAGATATAGCGATCCAGCGGAGAGAGTCGTTTATGGTGATTGAGTTGCCGTACCGAGAAAAGCTAGAATTCTCCGTAATGGGTTACAACTGGACGCTGTGGCAGTTTGAGCTTGTGGCATCTGCCGAGGGTCGATACAGGTAGCTTGAGGAAAGAAGAGGTATGACGCAGAACTACAAATCTGTTCCACGCGACTGGCAGATGGTCATGGACGAAGAGACCATCGCGCGCGCTGTCTCTCGTATGAGTTACGAGATCGTGGAGAAGGATCGTGACCTCAAGAATTTGGCCATAGTCGGGATTAGAACCGGTGGAGAGTTCCTCGCCAAACGGCTTCAGACCGAGATCCAGAAGATTGAAGGGATCGAGGTGTCGTACGGCGTCATCGATATAACCCTCTATCGAGACGACCTCTCGAATACGCAGTCACAGCCGACGCTGCGCGGTACCGACCTACCGTTCAGGATAGCGGGGGCCCGCATCTTGTTGGTAGACGATGTGCTCTTTACGGGGCGTACGATCCGGTCGGCGTTGGATGCCATTATTGATTTCGGACGGCCTCGTCGGGTTGAGCTTGCAGTGTTGGTCGACCGCGGTTTCAGGGAGCTCCCGATACAGGCGGATTATGTCGGTAAGGTAGTACCTTCTCAGCGCTCGCAGCTGGTCAGGGTTCGCTTGTCTGAATTGGGATATAAAGATGCTGCCTATTTGATCGAGCGTACTGAGAGGTAGGGGCAAGCTCCACCGGGGTTCTCCGGCACCGGCCTGTAGGGTACGCGGTACTGCGCTCGCAGCGCCTGAGAGGGGACTGTTCGGTCTCGCCCCGCCCTTTTCTGAACGCTTCTCGTGCTTTTTTGCCCGTAGAGCAGATTACGTAAAAGTATCCTCGAATACTGGAGAATTTCAGCCTTAGCCTATTGTAAAGTTTGCTCCGGTGCTGTTTACTTTCCGCTCGATGGTCGACCACTTGTTGGGAATAAATGGGCTTTCGAAGCAAGAAATATATCGGTACCTCGACACGGCAGAGTCATTTGTAGAGGTCTCGGAACGAGACATCAAGAAGGTACCAACCCTCCGCGGAAAAACGATCATCAACGTATTTTTCGAACCGAGCACGAGGACGCTTGCGAGTTTTGACATCGCGGGTAAGCGACTCTCGGCAGACACCATAAACTTGAGCGCTGGGTCCAGCTCGGTCAAAAAAGGGGAAACCCTTTTGGATACCGTGCGTACCTTGGAAGCGATGAATCCCGATATACTGGTGATGCGCCACTCCGAGAGTGGAGCGCCTGAGTTTGCCTCACGCCACCTGCGACGCGCCGCGGTGGTCAACGCCGGTGATGGCGCTCACGAGCATCCAACCCAAGCCTTGCTCGACCTCCTGACGTTGCGTCAGCACTTCGCCAAAGCTAAGCGCGATATCGAGGGGCTTACGATCGGGTTCGTTGGGGACGTTCGCCACTCGCGCGTTGTTCGGAGTAACGTGTGGGCGCATATCGCGCTGGGTAACCGAGTGAGGCTGATTGGTCCTCCGACCCTCGTGCCGAGCGATTTTGTAAAGTGTTTCGGCTCTGAGCACGTAACAGTGTGTCACGATCTCGTCAAAGGGCTCGAAGGGCTCGACGTGGTTGTGTGTCTTCGTATGCAGCTCGAACGCCAAACGGACCACTTCGTTCCAAATCTCGATGAGTATAGCCGGGAGTTCTGCGTTTCTGAGCGGTTGCTTTTAAAGCACGCTCCACAGAGCGTCGTTCTGCACCCAGGCCCGATGAATCGGGGCTTGGAGATAACGGGAGAGGTCGCCGATGGTCCACGCTCCTTAATTAGACAGCAAGTCAACAACGGTGTCGCGGTTCGAATGGCGGTTCTATACCTCTTGGCCCGCAGCGCGCCGATTCACGAGGATGTGCAGCATGAGCAGTAAGGCGAGACCGATCATTATCCAAGGTGGGAAGGTGATCGACGCCGCGGAGGGACGCGAAGGCGAGTTCGACCTCTTGATTGAGGATGGACGTATCGCAGCAGTTGAAGCACCTAAGGTTCTTCAAGCTCATGCAGATGCCGAGCGCATCGATGCCACGGGGCAGTGGGTCATTCCGGGATGTATCGATCTTCACGTGCATCTGCGTGAACCTGGAGAGGAGTGGAAGGAGACGATTCAAACCGGTGCCGAAGCCGCAGTACTCGGCGGTTACACCTCAATCTGCTGTATGCCCAATACGAGGCCAGCCAACGATTCGGCCGAAGTTACACGCTTTATTCTCGAGAAAGCCAAGGCGGCGGGAGCTGCGCGCGTACTACCGATAGGAGCGATATCGATGAGGCGCGAAGGGAAGGAACTCGCTCCTTACTCTGAACTTGCAAAGGCCGGGTGCGTAGCGTTCTCTGACGATGGTGACCCAGTAGCCGATGCTGGCTTGATGCGTCGAGCGCTCGAGTGGTGTCTCATGTTGGGCTTGCCGCTTTCGTGCCACGAAGAGGACCGGAGCTTGAGTTGCGGTGGGTGCATGAACGAGGGACCGCTCTCGCTGCGTTTGGGTTTGAAAGGCTTCCCCGGTATCGCCGAGGACGTCATGATAGCGCGTGACATAGAGCTTGCGCGCTTTACCAAGGGCAAGGTGCACATCTGTCACGTGTCGACCGCGCGAGGTGTCGAGCTCATCCGCCGCGCTAAGAACGACGGCATAGCGGTCACGTGTGAGGTTGCACCACACCACCTCGTCTTAAACGAGAGCTGTGTCGAGCACTACGATACGAATTTCAAGATGATGCCGCCGCTCAAAAATGATGAGGATATCGAGGGTCTCTTCGGTGGTATAGCGGACGGAACTGTGGATGCTATTGCGAGCGATCATGCTCCGCACCATCTGGACAG
Source organism: Bdellovibrionota bacterium (assembly GCA_044351795.1). Lineage (GTDB taxonomy): Bacteria > Bdellovibrionota_C > UBA2361 > UBA2361 > OMII01 > OMII01. Next base: position 35,171 of record JBILFA010000009.1, read on the forward strand.
TAAGCTGGTGGAATTCTCGAGAGCAACGGTCGGTATCTTAGGACTTCAGACGAGCTTGCCGCTGTTTGTGGAGTTCGTATCTCAGGCTAAGATGTCCGGTAAACGCATGGTTGAACTTTTGTGCGCCGGACCGGCTCGTTCGTTCGGTCTCGACTCTGGTACACTGCGAGTTGGACGTGATGCCGACGTGACCATCGTCGACCCGAAGCGCACATGGCGTTTTGACGAGAGCGATATCAGATCGAAATCTAAGAATAGTCCCTTCATCGGTCGAGAGTTCGTGGGCGCAGCTGCTCACGTTCTGGTTGGAGGGCGAAGTGTGGTTCGGAATGGAAAGCTCGTCTCTGAGTCTTAGCTGCAATGATCAGAAGGTGAGATAGGAAGGTCGTATGACTAGTCAGAACAATCGACAGAGATTTCCGGAAGCGCAGGGCGAAGAGGGCTACTTCGCGCTCGCTGATGGCAAAGTGTTCAAGGGGCGGTGCTTCGGCGCGCTGCGCGGTGTTTCCGATCCGGTCATGGGGGAAGCCGTGTTCAACACGTCGATGTACGGCTATCAGGAGATCCTCACTGACCCGAGCTACGCTGGACAGGTCATGTGCTTCACCTATCCTCATATCGGAAATGTCGGTTGCAACGAAGATGATGTCGAGTCATCTCGAATCTACACCGAGGGTCTTATCGTTCGAGCCGCACACAAAACGCCTTCCAATTTCCGAGCGGTGGTCTCACTTCCGACCTACTTGACGCGCAACGGCGTGATGGGGCTCGAGGGTATCGACACGCGTGAGATCGTTTCTCATCTGCGCGATAACGGAGCCCAGATGGGAGTGATGGCGGGCGGTTCCAAGGTTAATCCCGATGACCTCATCGACCAAGCGCGAGCTCTGGGTTCGATGGAGGGAAAAGATTACGTCAAAGCCGTTTCGTGCGAGAAAACCTATACATGGGACCTCCTTCCGTGGAGCTTGACTGGAGGGAATAACAGGCATCTTTCCCAAGAGAAACTCGTTAGTCGTCCGCACGTTGTTGCTATAGATTGCGGGGTGAAGCAGAACATCTTGCGGCTGCTGATCGATGTCGGATTTCGAGTGACAGTAGTTCCGGCCGGTACCGGAGCGACTGAGATCCTCGCGCTACGGCCTGATGGGTTGTTCCTGTCGAACGGCCCCGGAGATCCGGCGACACTCGGATATGTAGTGAAGCCCGCTCAAGAGCTTCTTGGTAAGGTGCCGATGTTCGGCATCTGTCTGGGACATCAGATCCTCGGACAAGCCCTTGGAGGATCCACTTACAAGCTCAAGTTTGGACACCGCGGAGGAAACCATCCTGTTCGCGACGAAACTACCGGCACGGTCGAGATTACCGTACAGAACCACGGGTTCGCCGTGAAGAACGAAGGATTCGATCGTGACGTTTTCGTGTCGCACATCAATTTGAACGACCAGACGGTCGAGGGATTGGAGTCGCGGGATCTGAGAGCTTTCTCGGTCCAGTATCATCCAGAAGCATCCCCAGGTCCGCACGATTCACGCTACCTATTCAAGAGGTTCTATGACCTTGTGGTAGGGGTGGGTCGATAAGCGATGATTTCGAGTAATTTATAACAAGGGTTCCGAGGTCTGTATGCCAAAGCGAACTGACATAAAATCAATCCTCCTGATAGGCTCCGGCCCGATCGTAATCGGACAAGCGTGCGAGTTCGATTATTCGGGCACGCAAGCGATTAAGGCGCTCAAGAGTGAGGGGTACCGCGTCATATTGGTGAATTCTAATCCCGCCACTATCATGACCGATCCAGAGTTCGCGGACCGCACCTACATCGAGCCGATAACCGCCGATTTCGTCGAAGAGATCATCCGCATCGAACGCCCTGACGCGGTGCTTCCTACGATGGGTGGACAAACCGCGCTGAACACTGCGCTCGAGCTCGAAGAGCGTGGTGTGTTCGAGCGCTACGGGTGTGAGTTGATCGGAGCGAAGGTCGATTCTATCAAGACAGCCGAGGACCGAGATCTTTTTCGCAAAGCGATGGATGAAATCGGGCTCGAATCGGCTAAGTCGGTCCTCGCGACCTCGATCGCGGACGCTGAGGGTGCCGCCAAGCAGCTCGGTTATCCACTCGTTTTAAGGCCATCGCGAACTCTCGGAGGAACAGGTGGTGGCATAGTTTACTCCGCAGACGAGCTCCAAAGAAAGGTCGCTATCGCACTCTCGGCGAGCCCGAACCACGAAGTCTTGATTGAGGAGTCTCTCCTCGGATGGAAGGAGATGGAGCTCGAGGTGATGCGCGATCTCAACGACAACGTTGTGATCGTATGCGGAATTGAGAACTTCGATCCTATGGGTGTGCATACCGGCGACTCAATAACGGTAGCGCCTATTCAAACCCTGACAGACAAGGAGTATCAGCTCCTGCGAGATGCGGCGATCAAAGTTATCCGTCGGATCGGTGTGGATACAGGCGGCTCGAACGTGCAGTTCGCCGTCAATCCGAACAACGGGCGTATCATCGTGATCGAGATGAATCCGCGCGTGTCGCGTAGCTCGGCGCTGGCGTCCAAGGCGACCGGGTTTCCTATCGCCAAGATCGCCGCCAAACTCGCGGTGGGGTTCACCCTGGACGAGATCTCCAACGACATTACCAAAGAGACACCGGCCTGCTTTGAGCCCTCTATCGACTACGTTGTGGTTAAGATTCCGCGCTTCAACTTCGAGAAGTTTCCCACGGCGGATCAGTCGCTCGGCACTCAAATGAAGTCGGTGGGAGAGGTCCTCTCATTTGGTCGTACGTTCCAAGAGGCGATGCAGAAGGCGATCTCCTCCATGGAGATGGATACCTTCGGGTTTGATCGTCACAAGTTGGTCAAGGATCTCGGCAAGTCCGAGCTGTTGGAAGCGTGCGGTAAGCCTTCTCCTCATCGTCTATGGTACGTCGGAGAGGGATTACGCGCGGGATTCTCGATACGAGAGATGTTCAACTCGACCAAGATCGATCCGTGGTTCCTCGGTGAACTCGAAGAGATTATCAGGCGTGAGCAGAGCCTAGAGGGGACTCAGCTCGCAGCGCTCGATGTCGACGCGCTTACGGATCTCAAGAATCGGGGATTTTCAGACAGGCGAATTGCCGCACTGACGGGCTCCAAGGAGCGTGAGGTGCGGGACTTACGCACAAAGCTCGGTGTCGTTCCGTCGTTTAAGTCGGTTGATACCTGTGCTGCTGAGTTTATCGCGCATACTCCGTACCTCTATTCGACCTACGATCAGGGAAGCGAGGCTCCGCCGACCGATAGGAAGAAGATTATCATTTTAGGAGCCGGTCCCAACCGGATCGGGCAAGGGATTGAATTCGATTACTGCTGCGTGCACGCCTCGATGGCTCTGAAGGATGATGGTTTTGAGACCATCATGATTAACTGCAATCCCGAGACGGTTTCGACCGATTACGATACCAGTGATCGACTCTACTTCGAGCCGCTCACGGTCGAGTCTGTGATGAGTATCGTGGAACGTGAGAAGCCTCAGGGTGTGATCGTTCAGTTCGGAGGTCAAACGCCGCTGCGCATCTCTGGGGAGCTCTCCGCTTTGGGCGTTCCGATTATCGGAACCTCGGTCGAATCCATCGATATGGCTGAGGATCGGGAGCGTTTCTCTTCACTCGTAAAGCGACTGGGCCTCAGTCAGCCGGAATTTGCCACTGCCCGCTCCCTTGAAGAGGCGCTCGATGCTGCTCGACGCATAGGATTTCCTCTCATGATACGGCCGTCCTTTGTGCTTGGAGGCCGTGCGATGCGCGTCCTCTACACTGAGGAAGAGATCGTAAATTACATGCACGAAGGGGTCGAGGTATCACACGATAGACCCGTGCTCCTCGATCGCTTCCTGGACAACGCTATCGAGGTCGACCTCGATGCGCTTTCGGATGGTGAGGAGGTGCTGATAGCGGGTGTGATGGAGCACATCGAGCCGGCAGGTATTCACTCCGGTGACAGCTCGTGTTGCTTGCCGCCACAGACGCTCGAGCGAGCAACGATCGATGAACTCAAGCGCCAAGCCGTGATAATGGCCAAGGAGCTCAAAGTTGTCGGTCTCATGAACATTCAATTCGCCGTTACAGCAGACGGGAAGGTGTACATTCTCGAGGTGAATCCGCGCGCATCCCGCACCGTGCCGTTCGTTAGCAAGGCAACGGGTGTACCGTGGGCGAAGATCGCTTCGCGTGTCATGGCAGGTAAAAAGCTGCGCGAGCTCGGAGTCAAAGAGGTGGACCCGGTAGGATACGTCTCGATTAAGGCGTCGGTATTTCCTTTCAGCAAGTTCCCGGGAGTTGATACCGTTCTCGGACCGGAGATGAAGTCCACGGGTGAGGTAATGGGAATCCACGCCAACTTTGGTGGTGCATTCGCCAAGAGTCAGTTCGCGTCGAATATCGTACTGCCAACGGAAGGGGCGGTGTTCATTAGCGTCAAGGAGCAAGACAAACCCAATCTCCCGGATGTGGTTCGGAGGCTCGTTTCGCTGGGCTTCTCTGCTGTTGCTACCAAGGGAACGGCGTTGTTCCTGGAGTCGCACGGGATTAAGGTGCGGCAAGTAAACAAGGTGCGCGAAGGCTCTCCGCATGTGGTGGATATGTTGGGCGGTGGTGAACTTAAACTGGTTCTCAACACACCTGAGGGGTGGCAACCTGTGATGGATTCTCGATCGATTCGACTAGTTGCCAATGAACTTCGAATTCCGACCTACACTACGATAGCTGCGGCTAAAGCTGTGGCAGAGGCATTGGGGATGGTAAAGGACCGCACGTATCTATCCGTCAAGGCGCTCCAGGATTACTACCCGTCGTAGCGGCTGATTCCTCGTTGTCACGGTGCTTCTGAGCCCTTTGCCCTGCGTGCTTTAGAGTCTCGGCAGCGGCGGGGACTTCTCCCGGTTAGAAGGGGGAAGTAAATTGTTGATGAGGACGAGCATGGTAACCAACGCTTCGCGAATCTCTCTGAGGTCTGAGAGCGAGAGTTGTGGACTTTGTGAGGTGTGAGCAAGAGGTCTCTGCCCAGAGACTTGCTTCGGGTCCCATTCACAAAAATAGATAATCTTATCCACTAACGTAAGCAGGCCCTCTTGTCGAGGTGGCTGAGGGCTATGGACATTCAACATCAATTTGACCCGTTCGTAGAACTCCGTTCCGCCGACCAGATCGATCTGCTGGCGGGTCTTTTCCTGAGTCGGTAGCTCTGATGGGAGGGGGCGCCACACAGCTGTGAAAAGCTTTGAGAAGTCATCTCCACGAAGCCATTGGGTAAAGAAGATCTTATACGGGTTCAGGTAGCCACGAGCAGTCTCGAGTGCCCGCTGATACCTTGTGTCGTCGGTTTCATTGCTCCACACCGAGCGGCTCTCCTGATTAGGTGCGGTACTCGCCTTCACCATCCGCACAGTTTCGGGATGCACAGTAATCGCTGCGGTGAGCTCCGAGAAGGCGCCATCCCACTGCTCTCGGCACGCAATCAGACGACGGGTCTGCGAGGGAGTAAGGGTAAGGCCAATAGGAGCTGCAGGCGACTCGTTTGACGCTGCTGAGGTCGAGAGCGATGCCAAAGGGCTACGGGGTAGTGCAGCGTCGACCGGCTCGCCTCTTCTCTTCTCTTGATCGGGGGGTGGTGTAGGCATCTGCATCATCTATAGTCAAGTTTAGCGGGAAGGCTTCGCTTATGCACGTTCTTGAAGAGCTTGTTTTGCCGAGCGATGTAGACGAGACCTCTGCAGGACCACGTGCTTCGATACCGAGCACGTGTGAAATCCAAGGATTAACGGTAAGGGGCTGCATTTGTTCAGAAAACACGACAAATAGACGGTTGTATTTCGCGAGCGGCGTTGTCGATGTTTTGGCAAACCTCAAGCCCTCGCTACACATGAGAGTACTACGGGTATATGAGGTATCTAATAGCTGTTGAGGGTCTAAGCCATTTACACTGCTCAAGGTCTCTGGTAGTTTAATAAATAGCACAAGAATTTCGGCGCCTTACTCAAGTAACAGATAAGCGTCGGAAGTTCGATATAGGTCTAGCACGAAGTTCGGGGTTTCTCTTCCGATAGGTTCCGTTCCCGTGCAACGCTTTAATAGCACGATTTTCGTCGGAGTTTGCCCATGGCCCGTATTACGGTTGAGGATTGTCTCACCCAAGAGAATAACCGTTTTGCTCTCGTGCAGCTTGCGTCCAAGCGCACGAAGCAGCTTCTGCAAGGCTCTCCTACGCAGGCTGCTGATCGCAAGAACAAAGCGGTGGTAACTGCATTGCGTGAAATTGCAGGCGGGCGAGTCAGATTCATGTCGGCCGACGAGGCTAAGGCGTTCGAAGAGGAGAAGGCCCGCCAGATTGAAGCGCAACGCGCTAGTGAAACGGCTGAACGGGAGCGCAGGACTGAGATCGGAGCAGGTCTTTTCGGCAATGGAAACGATACTCGTTCGGTAAGCTTCCTCAGAGATTCACTTCTCTCCACGCCGCCTCGAGCCGAGGATTCTGATTCAGACGACGAGGAGTAAAGAAGAAGGGGAGCTTAGTTTCTGGAAGGGCCGAGGTCGCTACGGGGAAGGTTATTGAAAAGTTGAGCGACTACTATGTCCTTCGAGAAGATCGCAGAGTCCCTCAAAAAGTACATACCTGCTCCGGACCTCGAAACTCTAAAGAAAGCCTACGATTTCGCCAGCGAGTGTCACCGCGGTCAAGTTCGAGCATCCGGCGAACCGTACATCACGCACGTTGAAGAGACCGCTCTTCTTGTCTGCGAGCTCAAACTCGACGAACCATCCGTTGTTGCATCGCTTCTTCACGATACCATAGAAGACAGCGAGGCCACCCGTGCGGATCTGAGTAAGATCTTCGGGACTGGAGTGGCAGACATCGTTGAAGGGGTCACCAAGCTCACCCGTATTGAGTTCGAATCGCGCGAGGAAAAGCAGGCGGAGAACTTCCGCAAGATGCTCCTCGCCATGGCAAAGGACATCCGAGTAGTGCTCGTGAAGTTGTGCGACAGGCTGCACAACATGCGCACATTGAAATTCTTCAGTGAGGACAAACGGCGTAGGATCGCTGTTGAAACCCAGGAGATCTATGCGCCGCTCGCAAACCGTCTCGGTATTCACTGGCTCAAATCTGAGCTAGAGGATCTCTGCCTCCTTCATCTACGCCCCGAGCTTTACAAGCAGATAGAGGAGCATATCAAGCAGACCGCGCCGCAGCGCGAAGGGTATGTCGATCTCGTCACGCTCGAGATTCAAAAGTGTCTCGCCGAGGCCGGTGTTTCCGCATCAGTGAAGGGGAGGGGAAAACACTACTACTCTATTTGGCAAAAGATGGAGAAGGACAAGCTCTCCTTCGATGAAGTGTACGACATCCTCGGATTTCGAGTCATAGTGCCCACTGTACGGGCGTGTTACGAGTCGCTTGGCATCGTGCATTCGGCCTGGAAGCCGGTCCCTGGACGCTTCAAAGATTACATTGCGATGCCCAAGCCGAACATGTATCAGTCGTTGCACACGACGCTCATCGGACCCGAAGGGCAGCGGATAGAGATCCAGATTCGGACACCCGAGATGCATCGAGTTGCGGAAGAGGGTATCGCCGCACACTGGCGTTACAAAGAGGGTGGATCGGCGGCTCCAGCCTTTGATCTTCAGTGGGTCAAGGAGTTGGTTGAAACTCAGCAGTATCTGAAAAACCCCGATGAATTTATTCAATCGGTCAAGGGCGAGTTGTATCCCGAAGAGGTATTCGTCTTTACACCCAAAGGAGACCTGGTGCGCCTTTCCTATGGCTCTACACCGGTGGACTTCGCGTACTCCGTGCATACCGATGTGGGGCACCGAACGGTTGGAGCTCGCGTGAACGGCCAGATGGTATCGTTGGATCACGTACTGACCAACGGTGATACCGTCGAGGTAATGACCTCCAAGAGTCATGTTCCGAGTAAGGACTGGCTTAGGTTTGTGCGCTCGTCAAAGGCAAAGCAGCGCATACGGGCGTTCCTCAAAGCCGAAGAGCACTCTCGTTCATTAGCGCTGGGGATGGAGCTTCTCTCGAAGGATCTCCGCAAGGTCAAGTTGAGCCTCAAGAAGCTCGAAAAGGAGCGGAGGCTCGACAAAGTTGCGACGGAGATGGGGCTCAAATCGGCCGGTGATCTCTTCGCCGGTGTGGGCTACGGAAAGATTAGTTCGGCCAAGGTCATAGCTAAGCTTCTTCCTGAAGACGCATCGGTTGAGAAAAAGCTGGAAAAGCAGCCTACGCCGCTTCAGCGCATCTTTCAGCGTGCAGCTCAGGTTAGTCGTGATCGTGTCGGTGTGCGGGTATCGGGACTCGATGATATCCTGATACGCTTTGCCAAGTGTTGCGAGCCCCTACCAGGTGACAGGATCGTCGGCTTTATTACGCGCGGCCGCGGCGTCACGGTTCACTACGCAGATTGCGCGCAGATACTCGACAGCGATCCGCTCCGCATGGTCGACGTGTCTTGGGATACCGAGGTTCGTGCCCCTCGACGGGTCAAGATCACGGTTCACGCGCAGGACCAGCTTGGCTTGTTAGCCAATGTCTCTCAGGCTATCACGACGCATGGGGCAAATATTACTAGTGCGCAGATTAAGACGGAGCACTCCAAGGCAGTCATCAGCTTTGAGCTCACCATTGCCGACGCCCAGCAGCTCGAAAAGATTAAACGCGCCATAGAGATGGTTCCCGGGACGATAAAGGTCGAGCGGGTTAGGCACCTTTCAGCCGCGGTGGATACTGAGGATTTGGACGACTAGTGCCTCGTCCGATATGTTTTCATGTGAAATCAGGTGTCTTGCGGACGAGGTACTAGTAAAGATTCGGTGCGGAGCACCGCTGCGAGGGGTTGGGACGTGAAACGGTATGCGCGATTTCCCGGGTACGGTGGAGCGAGGGCAATGGTCCTTCTTTGGCTCGCGATTGCAGGAATCATTTTCTCGATCCCGCTGGATGCTGATGCTCAATCCTCGACCATTGCGACGCGTACGGTCGAAGAGCAAAAAACCATCGATGCCTACAAACGCGCCAATCAGGCGGTTGTGTTCATTACCACCAAAACCTACGAACTTGATCCATTCGCCTTCTTTGATGAGGTTCGACCGCGAGAGGGCACGGGTACCGGCACGATCGTCGATGCTGCTCGAGGGATCGTCATCACCAATCTTCACGTTGTTCAATCAGCTCTCGAGTCCAGAGGGACGGTCGAAATTACGCTTGCGAGCGGGACGAATACCCAAGCACGGTTAATCGGCTATGATGCTGAGACCGATATGGCGGTGTTTCAATTGCGCGATCCTCCTAGTGGGTTGGTTGGGTTACCGTATGGAGACTCTTCTAAGCTCGAGGTAGGGCAGAGGGTCCTGGCGATCGGTAATCCGTTCGGACTTTACCGGAGCTTGACTGCAGGGATAATCTCCTCAGTTGACCGTTCTATGAAGACTCCGGGGGGAGCAGTTTTGAAGGGATTGGTTCAAACAGACGCTGCTATCAACCCCGGTAACTCAGGTGGGCCGCTGCTCGATGCGGATGGGCGCCTGATTGCTATCAATACCGCGATCCTAAGCCAGTCAGGGGATTCGGCCGGTGTCGGGTTTGCGGTTCCAATCAATACTATCAAACGGATTCTACCGGAGCTGATTGCTACGGGCAAAGTCCGTCGCCCACGCATGGGATGGCAGCTCGTCGATACGGATCAGGGGCCGATGGTGCTTCGGATCGTTCCCGACGGGGTTGCTGCGCGCGGAGGAATTCAGCCGATCGAACAGCTCGTGGTACGGGGACGCGCAAGGGGCTATCGAAGGGATATCGATACTGCTGATCTCATCCATCGGATCAACGGGGAAAGAGTTCACAATCGAGATGAGGTAGAGGATACTATTCGGGCGTCTCAACCCGGGCAGCCCGTGAAGCTCACGGTTCGCCGGGGAGGCCTCTATGGGAGGGAGCGCGAGATCAACCTCGTTCCGGTGTGGGAGTGAAGATAAAAGTACTTGCAGATACGGTGATCAATCAGATAGCCGCGGGTGAGGTCGTGGAACGTCCTGCGTCCGTGGTTAGGGAGCTCGTCGATAACGCTGTCGATGCCGGAGCGACAGACATATTCGTCGCGCTCGAGTCTGGAGGACACAGTCGCATACGGGTGCGCGATAATGGCTGCGGTATGGGGAGAGACGAAGCGGTGCTTGCGTTCGAACGACACGCAACCTCAAAGGTCTCCTCAATCGAAGATCTCACACACCTTTCAACGCTCGGCTTTCGAGGAGAGGCGCTCGCGTCGATAGCCGCAGTATCAAAGGTCAAACTGACAACGCGTGCACGAGAGAGTGACGTTGGGGTGCAGGTCACTCTACGCGGCGGAAAACTCGTCAATGTGCAAAGCATCGCGTGGAGTGAAGGCACGGAGATCGAGATCGAACATCTGTTCTTCAACACCCCGGCTCGAAGAAAGTTCCTGAAATCTCCGCGCTCGGAGGTGTCACGGATACGTACATGGCTCGCGAATTCAAGCCTTGCGCGGCCATCGATACGGTACCGCTTGGTATCTGATGGGGACGAGCTGCTCAACCTCTCTGCTGTCGCAACCCGAGCAGCGCGCGGGAAGCAGACCTTCCCTCCTGAGCTCATCTCGCTCTCACTCACGGAAGGGGGAATTCATGTCGAAGGAATGGTGGCTCACCCGGGGCAAGCACTCTCGGATTCCTCTGGATTGGTGATACTGATCAACGGCCGTCTCGTATCCGACAAGATCATCGTGCGCGCGGTGCGGGAAGGATACGACTCGATGCTCAAGGATCGTGAGTTTCCGATCGGGTATATCGTCGTTGATCTTCCTGCGGAGGATGTTGATGTCAACGTACACCCTCAGAAAAGTGAGGTTCGTTTTCGGCGCTCTGATCAGGTGTTCGCTGTGGTACGCGGAGCAGTCCTGGCAGCGGTGCGAAACATTCGAAGGCCGATGAGCATGGCGCCTGTCGGACAGACAGAAGCTCCTCTGAGTGTGATCCCGGCACAATCGAGCGACTTCTTCTTCTCGGAGCCGCGCGTGGCAGCTCCGGTGCCCGAATTCCCACGGCCCGAAAGTGCCGAGATTGTCGATCGTCGGCCGTTTGGTGCCGTTCCTGCCGCCACCTCTGCGATGCATCAGCCATCGTTCTTTTCCTCTTCCGCCGCTGTGCACTCGCCGCATCGAAAGCCGTTTTGCTTCTCTGATCTGCGCTACGTTGGTCAGGTGCTCGAGTGCTATCTGGTGTGCGAGCTCGACGAAAAGCTGGTAGTGGTGGACATGCATGCTGCGCACGAGCGGGTGAATTACAACAAGATCCGAAAGGCACGCGCGGATCACAAACTTGCCGTTCAAAGCCTGCTTATCCCAGAGGTGGTGCGCTTGACTTCGGAACAGGTAACACATTTGATGGAGCAGAGCGATCTGTTACGAGAACTCGCCTTCGAGGTCGAAGAGCTAGACCATGAGCAGGTGGCAGTTCGCGGAGTTCCGAGTGTGCTCTCGCGACTCAACTGTGCGAGCCTCATCAAGGAGTTTGCGGCCGAGCCGGTGCCTGCCGGTTGGCGTGAGCGTCTCGAAGAGCGGATCGATCACATAGCGGCTCGCTTAGCCTGCCATGCAAGTGTCCGCTCCGGTGATCTCTTGGCGCGACACGAGGCGTATGCGCTCTTCGCAGAGTTGGATGAGGCTGAGCTCTCCGGTGCATGTCCTCATGGTCGGCCGGTGGTAACTGAGTTCTCGCGGGATGCCGTCGAGCGCTGGTTTGGAAGGGATAGGTAGTTTACATGCCCGCTCCTTATTGTGCCCTAGCGGTGTGTGGGCCGACGGCGTCAGGGAAGAGCGCCCTCGGAGTCACCCTTGCTCGCCGACTCTCGGGTGAAATCCTTAACGTGGATTCGGTGCAGGTGTACCGACACCTCGATGTCGGGTCAGCTAAGTTGACCGAGGCTGAGAAGGGTGGTGTCCCGCACCATCTCCTCGATCTGTTCGAACCGAGCACGCCCGCAAATGTAGCCCAATTCCGATCCCATGCGCTTGCAGCCCTGGAAGATGTCTCTGGTCGAGGAAAACTCCCGATCTTAGTGGGTGGCTCTGGAATGTATCTCACCGTTCTCTTGCACGGTCTAGCCGATGTTCCTGCCACTTCAGAGGAGGTGCGGCATGCCGTCAGCACACTCACTCCCGAGGAGCAGTACGCGGAGCTGAGCATCGGAGATCCGGAAACAGCGGCGCGCCTCAACAGAAACGACACGCAGCGGGTTTCTCGAGCGGTAGAGATCCTGCGCATGACCGGTCAGAAGCCTTCCGCTCTCCTAGCCGAGCACCGATTCGCAGAGCGTGATGTGGTAGCTTTGGTTGTGGTGTTGTGTCGACCGCGTGATGAGCTTTATCGCCGCATTGATGAACGCGCTGCGCTGATGGTGCGGAATGGATTGGTAGAGGAAACCCGCGGAGTTCTGGAGCGCTTTGGGGACGTCTCCGTATTCAATACATTGGGATACGCTCAAGCCCGAGATTATCTAAAGGGTGGCTTGCCTGAGTCGGAACTGACAACGGAGATAGCTCTCCACACCCGCCGTTTTGCAAAGAGACAGATGACCTACTGGCGTAACGAGCCGCTCAAAAGAGGGTGGGCGGTGTATCCGACCGAGAGCGATGTTGCGGAAGAGGTAGGGGGATTCGAATCATTTCCAGAGCGTGTACGAAAGCGCATGAAGAGCTTTCGTGCCTTTCGGTATTCAGAAGAGCAGTTGGCCGACGCGGTCCAAAAGAGGCTCATGAGGCCGATGGCGCAGAGCGAGGTGTGGTTTGTATGGATGTCCGAAAAATCCGCTTAATTACGTGGTCGCACTAGGAGAAAAATAGCCGATCGGCTTGCTTTCAACTGTGTTATCTTCGTCGCTATGCGTGGTGTTCATCTTCATGGAATGGAGGAATCGTCGTGATACTAGCTGACAGCCGACACAGCATACGACAGGCAACTCTCGCAGATGCTCTTAGTATTGCGCAGGTACATGTGGGTTCGTGGCAGGCTGCGTATAGAGGGCTGATCGATGAGAGATTCTTAGCGACGATCTCGGTCGAGAGGCGCCGGGAGATGTGGGATGATAGCCTTCGGCGTGATGTGTCGAAGATTATAGTGGCAGAAAGAGATTCATCCGTGGTTGGCTTCTGCTGCTTCGGATCGTCGCAAGATGATGACGTCGATTCGACAACGGTGGGCAAGATCTTCTGTCTCTATGTACTCCAGGAGCACTGGAGCACGGGGCTTGGTTTCGCGCTGTCAGATGAGGCACTCAGGGCACAGGAGGCTGCTGGATATAGGGCATTATCACTATGGGTTCTTGACACTAACCTTCGAGCGCGAGCCTTCTATGAACGTATCGGCTTCCAAACTGACGGTAAGAGTAAGACAGAGCAGCTAGAGGACGGTATAATGCTCGACGAGCTGCGCTATAGGAGGCCAATCTGAGGATTGACCCGGATACAGGCGCTCACACTGGCTGTGGGAACAGTCTAACCCTTCGATAGGAAAGATAATCCTTCCCCTTTGACCCCCTCATCACTTTGTGGAATGATTCGCGCCGCGGTGCCTACCCACGGGCCTGGTACCCTGTATTTTAGAAGGTAAGAAACGCATGAGTCCGATTGAACATCCCCTTGAGTTTGAGCGGCCGTTGGTTGAGCTCGAGTATCAGCTCGAGCGGTTGAAGGACGAGTTGGCGAGTGGAGATACCTCTCGCCGCGATGAGTACGCGACGCTCGAGCAGAAGGTGTCGAAGATCCGCAAGGAGATCTATGGAAAGCTTACGCCGTACCAAAGGGTACAGCTTTCGAGGCATTTTGATCGTCCCTTCACGCTGGACTATGTAAAATACATCTTTACTGATTTCATAGAGTTTCATGGCGACCGCGCCTTCAGGGATGATCCTGCGATCGTCGGCGGAACGGCTCGCTTGGGTGAAGTGCCCGTTATGGTGATAGGTCATCAACGTGGACGCACCACTACGGAGCGACTTAGGCGAAATTTCGGTATGCCGAATCCTGAAGGCTACCGCAAGGCGCTGCGCTTGTTCGAGATGGCAGAGAAGTTCGGGTTACCCTTGTTTACCTTTATCGATACGCAGGGGGCTTTTCCGGGACTTGAGGCTGAGGAGCGTGGCCAAGCCGAAGCGATAGCGCGAAATCTTTTGGTTCTCTCGGAACTGACGGTTCCGGTCATCAGCGTGGTCATAGGAGAGGGTGGAAGCGGCGGTGCTCTCGCTCTCGGTGTGGCCGACCGGATCCTCATGATGGAGAATGCATGTTATTCCGTTATTACTCCAGAGGGGTGCGCCTCGATACTATGGCACTCAGCTGACAAAGCTGATGTATCCACGGAGCAGGCATCCTTGGCGGCGGAGGCTCTAAACTTGACGGCACAGGACCTCAAACGCCTTAACTTGGTGGACGACATCGTATTGGAACCGGTCGGTGGTGCTCACAGTAACCACAAAGAGGCGGCAGAGCTTTTGAGGGCGGTACTGGTGAAGACCCTCGATCCTCTCTCCAAGCTCACGGTCAAAGAGCTTGTAGACCGGCGATACGAGAAGTTTAGACGAATCGGTCCGGTCACTGGTGATAACTAAGCGACCCGAATAGCCTCGTAAGCGTTTTGAATACGGTGCTGTAGGGCTGCATTAGTTGCATTACCCCGCGATGGGGGGTAATCTCTTGCGGGTCTGGGAGTACTCTGAGTACGGCTAGACTGATGGATATAAGGGGTGCCTCGCAGAGCGAGTGGACGGATCGCCCCGGTTTCCAAGGAACCTTGCGGGCTTTGAGGCTCGAGACGGGGCCTTGGACATGACTAAGTAACCAACCACTTTATAGAGTAGCATGGCCAAAGACGCGATTGAATTGAACGGAGTAGTTAAGGAGTGCTTTCCTAGTGCATTCCGTGTGCAGTGCGATAACGGTCACGAGGTACTTGCTCATCTCGCGGGCAAGATGCGCAAGTTCTATATCCGCGTTCTTCCCGGCGACAAAGTGGTCGTTGAGATATCTCCGTACGACCTCTCCAAGGGGCGTATCGTCCGACGGTTGGCGGAAGGTAGAGGGCGTCCTCAACAAGGCAGCGGCGGCGGTGGAGAGCCCGAGCCTTCGGCATAGCTCTCCAGCGTGATGAGTAGTTTTTGTGGGTAGAGCCCCAGGCCTCACTATTACCCACAAGTGGTAATGGGAGAGGTTGTGGTGGAGAGAATCTTCTGGGCTTTAGATAGATGCCACACGGAATAACACCACATTTTTTCAGGTTTATGATTCGCTTTCTCTTCCGCTCTCGCCGGTCTCGTTGTGAAAAAACGCAGCGTCGGAATGACGAATTGTTAATTTTTACAAAGAGTAAAAGAGAACGGCGAGTTAGGAAAGCGTTGTTCTCACTCTTTGTTGTCATCACACTTTGTAAAGACCGACTTTCAAGATGTGGTGAATAGTCAGCTCGCGCTGCCTACTCCCTCGTCGCTTCCCACTCGTACGTTAGAGGAATTCCACCCTCTGTTGCGCCGGTAGTAGTTGTTCCTCGCAATGTGTTCCCGTCATCGGACACGGTGACTTTGCTCACAGCAAGGGTCTTGTCCTCGTCGAGCACCGAGAAGGTAAGTCCAAGCTGGCCATCCTTGAATTCGAACGAACCAGAGATCGGCGAGTGAGCTAGTAAGCGCCGGGGCTCTTCGGCTGTTCCACCCTCGAGAGGAAGTTCAATCATCGACATACCGGTCACCTCGGAGTCTCCCTCATTCGTAATGAGCATCAGGGTTCCACCTGCGCTGACACCTCCTTTGACCTTGGCTGAATCTCGGACCGCCCACTTCCATGCACCAGCAAACTTGTCTTGCCCGACAAGCGAAGCATACGGGGCAGGGGGTTGTTGTTCCAGGAGATCATCCAGATAGTTCCTCGAGGGCAGGTTGGCTACGTTGTCCATCTGCTGCCTCAAGGCTAGTTCTACTGTGGACTTCGCCTCCTGCGCGAACCAGTCGACAGCGCCACCAGTGACGACCGCCCCATCCACGATGCGTTCGAAACCGACACTCGCCCACAGTTCGTGTTCCCGAGGTTGATCCGTATCGATCGTGTAAAAGAGAGCTGTTACGTTTTCGTCCTTCACTGGAACAACTTCTCCCGGTTGGGAGATACCGTCACTGTTCCTATCGAACCACAGCGCCAGGGGTTCGAGCTCAGAGCCGTCCACCTTTCCGTTGTGGTCTGCATCTAGTTGCGAGAGCGCCTCGAATCCGTGGGCCCACGCTCCATCGGTGGTCGGCTCTGGTGCAAGGCTCGCTTGGCGCTTGCCGCCCCACGTCCAGTTTCCGAAGAGCTGAGCGCCAGAGGAAACTATCCCTGTGTGTTCCGGGTCGAACGCCAGTAGTGGCATGTCTACACTCGCCTCCCAGGTGTAGTATGTTCCCTTTTGATGAGGATTAATCGGGAAGCTTGCGAGATGTCTCGTCCGTTGTGCCCCTTCAGTCCACACGAGCGAGATCGGAGACCATGATGTGATGGCTTTGTAGTTACCGCAAATCTCCGATGCAGGGGTATTGGGAACATAGTTGCAATCCTTGTCGATTATCACGAAAGCCGAGGCTCTGTTAGCTCTGCAATCCCCTGCAAGTGGATTGTTATCGTGGCATCCGAAGGTATTCCCTTTGCGCTTTCTGCAGCGCTGTTTGGCTTTGAGCGTTTTCCAATGTTTATCCTGAAACGTACCGCACGATCCGGGTTCGCGTAGATCGGCGAGTTTTATCACTACACATTCGTCCGAGAGGAACTCATAGCCGGCACTGGCTGGCGCAAAGCTAGTGGGATTTTTTGGATCGAAGTTCTTCGAGTATCCACCAGCATAATACTGAGTTCCAGGCACGCACTTGCCTGCACTATCGCGACCGATGATGTAGCAGTCGCAGAGGATCTTCTGCATGCAGCTCAGTCCAAGGAGCTCTGCTTCGCTCGAGGCTTTGTCCTGAGCGCGAAATAGCCTTCCTTCATCCGTCTCTCCCCAGTTTTCGAACTTGATCTTGTACTTACATGTCTTCTCTGGAGTCGTCGGTGTGGCAGTTCTCGTGGCGGTGGGAGTCCGTGTAGGGGTCCGAGTCGAAGTCGGGGTCTGAGTTGGTGTAGCCGTTCGAGTTGGTGTTGACGTCGCAGTAGCTGTTCGCGTTGGAGTGCGAGTCGGTGTTCGCGTGGCCGTGCGAGTTGACGTAGGCGTAGCTGTGCGAGTCGGTGTAGCTGTGCG